>DATEUS010000125.1:0-4702 GCA_035282985.1 Candidatus Acidiferrales bacterium | reverse complement strand
GAGGTGGACCCTTTCTCTCTGAACCTCTACGGTGGACGCACCCAGGGCAGCCTCGGCGTCGATTTGAGTGGGGAGTCCATGCTGACGCGGGTGAACGCGCGCGTTGAGGGCGTCAACGTTACTCAGGTTCTCTCGGCGGCCAGTCCGGGAAGCCAGAAGAAGATCACCGGCACCTTCGAAGGCGACGCCCGCCTGGGCGTTCCCCTGGGGGCGACGAACCCGCTGGCGGGGGCAAGCGGAGAGGGAACATTCGCGGTACGCAACGGCACCTTCCCCGGGCTCGACGTCCAGGGCACGCTGGCGCAGATGGCGAAGCTGTTGCAGATCGATGTACCGACCGGGGACACCCGCTTCAGCTACTTTGGCGGCGACTTTCGCATCAGCAGTGCCCGGGTGCATAGCGAACAGCTTCGCCTGGACGCTGAGGCCCTGGAGGCGTCGCTGCGGGGCAGCTTCGGCTTCGACCAGACCCTGAACTACAGCGGCATGGGCCTCTTGAAGGGGCAAGGGACGGTGCAGCAGCAGCAGAGCGAGTCCAGCCCTCTGGGCGGGCTCCGGCGCGTGTTCGGAAAGATTGTCCAGCAGAGCATGAACATCAGCGGCATGCGCATCCCCTTTACCGTGCGCGGCACGATGCAGGACCCCAAGATTCTGCCCGGGGGCGTGCCTCAACCCATTCCCCAGCGCTGAAAAGCAGACTTGGCTGCGGCCAGGTGTGTTTGACACCAGCGGAAGCCTCCACTATTCTGGAATGCAAAGGGCGCCAAGGAATCAAATGCGACGCGTTTATCTCGACTACAACGCCACTACGCCGCTGGCAGCCGAAGTGCTCCAGGCGATGATGCCTTTCCTGACCGAGGAGTACGGCAACGCCAGCTCTATCCACAGCGTCGGGCAGCGGGCCCGGGCGGCTGTGGAGCGGGCGCGGGCGCAGGTGGCGGCGCTGATCGGCGCGCGGGAGAAAGAAATCGTCTTCACCAGTGGTGGCACCGAGGCCGACAACATGGCGATTCGCGGCGTAGTCGGCGCCAGCACGCGCGCGCGCAAGCACGTCATCACCAGCGCGCTCGAGCACCACGCCGTTTTGAACACCTGCCAGGCGCTGGAGGCCGAGGGCGTCGAGGTCACCTACGTGCCGGCCAGTCCCGTCGGGCTGGCGGACCCGGAGGATATCCGCCGCGGCATTACTCCGGACACCGTGCTCATCACCGTGATGCACGCCAACAATGAGCTGGGCACGGTGCAACCCATCGCCGAGATTGCGGCTATCGCTCGCGAGCACAAGATTCCCTTCCACACCGACGCCGTGCAGTCGGTCGGCAAGGTGCCTGTGGATGTCGACACGCTGGGCGTGGACCTACTCTCGCTTTCCGCCCACAAGATTTGCGGGCCCAAGGGCACCGGGGCGCTTTACGTCCGGCGGGGCGTTCGACTCAAGCCGCTCTTCTTCGGCGGACGCCACGAACGTGACCGGCGTGCCGGCACCGAAAATGTCCCCGGCATTGTCGGTCTGGGCGCAGCGGCCGAGCGCGCTGGAGTGCAACTGGCCGAAGAGGGAGCCAGAGTCGCAGCGCTGCGCGACGAGCTGGAGGGCCACATCCTGGCGCACGTTCCGCACACGGGCGTGAACGGCGACCGCCTCCGCCGCACCCCAAACACGACCAACATTTATTTTGATTTTGTGGAGGGCGAGCCGCTGGTGATTGCCCTCGACCTCAAGGGCATTGCCTGCTCGACCGGGGCGGCCTGCTCGTCGGGCGCGGTCGAGCCCTCGCATGTGCTTACCGCCATCGGGCTCTCGCCCGAACGCGCCCGCGCCAGCCTGCGCTTCTCGCTGGGCCGGGCGACCACGCGCGAGGACATCGAGTATGTGGCTGAGGTCCTGCCGGGCGTGGTCGAGCATTTGCGCGACTTGTCTCCGCTCTACAAGAAATCCGCCCTCGCCACCAGCCAATGATTCTAGCTGCGGTCTTGGGGCCAGCCTGGCTCGTGCTGCTCGTGTGTAGAGAAGTGGATGGGTTTCAACCGGAAGAATGATTGCAGAGGAGGGAAGTGCAACGAGTCCCGTACAAACAATTCGCGAAAGGCTCCACCGGAGCCGAGCCGGTTTGCTGGCGGCGGTAGAGAAGCTGCGGGCAGAGTTATGGCAGAAGCGCCCGGCGGCAAACCGCTGGTCGGCTGCGGAAGTGATAGCGCACCTGATCATGGTTGAGACCGCCATCCAGAGAGGATTTGGCAAGATGCTGGCGGGTGAGCCTCAGCGAGTCCCGTTCTGGCGCCGGCTGCACATCCCGCCCAAGCTGTCGGAGTACCGGTTATTGAAGGCCGAGACGCCGATTCCGTTGGATTCGAGCCTGGTGGGAGAGAAAGACGCCATGCTGGAGCAGTTCCGGGCGCTGCGGGAGCGCACGCTGGCGCTGCTTGAGGCCAACTGCGACCGCGACCTGAGCCGCTGGCGCTGGCCTCACCCGTTTTTCGGTAGTCTGAACGGTTGGACGTGGTTTAGAGTGATTGCGAGCCATGAAGTACGGCACACCAAGCAGATTCGCGAGATTGTGAAGGCGTTGGGATGAGGGGAAACGGACACGAAGCCATCGTGGCCGCGATGAGCGGGGGGGTGGACTCCTCTACCGCCGCCGCTCTGCTGGCGGAGCGCCGCCCGGGGGCTGTGATCGGAATGACGATGCAGCTCTGGGACCAGCGGCGGCTCGGCGAGGGCGGTAACGGCCAGAACGGTTTGCCCATCGTCCACGGCGGACGCTGCTGCTCGCTCGACGACGCCTACGACGCTCGTCGCGTGGCCGAGCACCTTGGGCTGCCTTACTATCTCATCAACTTCGAGGCCCGGTTTGAGGCGGCGGTCGTGCGTCCGTTTGTGGAGAGTTATCTGGCCGGTGAGACTCCTATCCCCTGCACGCTCTGCAACAACTACATCAAGTTCGAGCAATTGCTGACCACGGCCCAGCAAATTGGCGCCGAGCGGGTGGCCACGGGGCACTATGCCAGGGTGCGCTACAACCCGGACACGGGCCGCTATGAGCTTCGCCGCGCGATGGATTCCACGAAGGACCAGTCCTACTTTCTCTTCGGCTTGACCCAGGAACAGTTGGCGCGGACGGAATTTCCTCTGGGTGGGATGTCCAAAGACGAGGTGCGGGCGCTGGCGCGGGCGCGAAAGCTGCCGGTGGCGGAGAAGCCCGAGAGCCAGGAAATCTGTTTTGTGCCCAGCGGCAACTACGTGCAGTTTATCGAGCGGTATCTGGAAGAGCAGGGACAGAAGCTGCCGCAGGGACGAGGCGAGATAGTCGGCACCGACGGCACGGTGTTGGGTGAGCACACGGGCCTGCACCAGTTCACCGTGGGGCAGCGGCGCGGCCTGGGCCTCGCCACCCTTCGGCCGCCTCAGGGCAAGCCGGCCAAGCCGCTCTATGTGGTGGCGCTCGACCGCGCCCGCAACCGCGCGGTCGTCGGTGAAGAAGCCGAGCTCTATCGCCGCGAAATCAGCGGCGTCGAGCCCAACTGGATTTCCATTCCGTCTCCGGCGGAGTCGGTGCGGGCAGCGGTCAAGGTACGGCACAAGCACCAGCCTGCCGCGGCCACGCTCCATCCTGAGGAGGGGCCAGGTGGTGTCCCCGAAGTCCGGATCGTCTTCGACCAGCCGCAGCGCGCCTTGACGCCCGGGCAGGCGGCGGTCTTCTACGCCCCGGCTGACTCGGCCGATCCCGATCTGGTGCTGGGCGGCGCCTGGCTGCGCTAAGCCTTCGTTGACAACCTTTCCAAGAGAAAAGTAGTCTTACTCTCTAGCTTCAAAGGAGAGTGCGTTGATGCGTCGAATTTTGGTTCTCATCCTTTCAGTCTTGCTGGTAGCGATGCTGGCCTACGCCAAGGACAAGGAAGAAGAGCGGTTGGAGAACTGCGCCACGGTGATGCAGGAAATCCTGAATGTCCCGGAGAACATTCCGCAGGATCTGCTCGACAAGGCCGAGTGCATCGGCGTCATTCCCTCGGTGAAGAAGTTTGCCCTCGGCTTCGGCGGCAGCTACGGAGCCGGCGCCTTCATCTGCCGTAGCGGGCTGCGGTTTGACGGGCCCTGGACGCCGCCAGCGATGTACCGGCTGGAAGGCGGCAGCCTGGGTATCCAACTGGGCGGGTCAGCTACGGACTTTGTCCTGTTGGTGATGAATCCCAAGGGAGCCAACGCCATCATCAAGAGCAAGGTCAAGCTGGGCGCCGACGCCGCGGTGGCGGGCGGGCCCAAGGGGCGCACAGCGGCCGTGGCCACCGACGCCACCATGCGCGCCGAGATTCTGACGTATTCCCGCTCGCGCGGCCTTTTCGCGGGCGTTTCTTTGGAGGGCTCGACGCTGCGGCCCGACGGGGACGCCATCAGGGAAATTTACGGCCGCGAGTATGAGGCCCGGCAGATTCTCCGCGAAGGGGCCGCGGGGGTTCCGGAGTCGGGCAAAGCCCTGGTCACGCTCCTCAACGAGCACTCGCCCACGAACCTGAGCGAATAGTCGAACCCGGCTGCTCATACCGGGCCGGGGTCCAATCCACTACCTGCGGGGCTGTCCTGTCCGTTCTTGGGATGGGTGGAGTTTGTTTCCCGCGGCGGCGAACCAGTCTTGCAGCGGGCGCAGATGCGCGCCGCGGTGGCGGCGCAGGTTCCGGCGCAGGCGGTTGAGGTCGGCGGCAGTATCCA
>DATEUS010000124.1:0-2090 GCA_035282985.1 Candidatus Acidiferrales bacterium | reverse complement strand
AGCCCGAGCCGCCCATGCCGGAAGAGAAGGCCCCGCCCATCCGCGTCCAAGTGGACCTGGTGAACGTGGTCTTCAGCGTGACTGACCGGCGCAACCGTCACGTGACCGGGCTGGGGCCGGAAGATATGACCGTGTACGAAGACGGGGTGCAGCAGGAGATCAAGTTCTTCACCAGCGAGACCAACCTGCCCTTGCGCATCGGCCTGTTGATTGACACCAGCAACAGCGTGCGGCCGCGCTTCCAGTTCGAGCAGGAGGCGGCGGTGGACTTCCTGCACACGGCGCTGCGGCCCAAGCAGGACGAAGCGTTTGTGATGCCGTTCGACGTCACGCCCTACGTGGCCCAGGACTACACCGACGACCCGCTCGACCTGGCCGACGCCATCCGCAACCTGCGCGCCGGCGGCGGCACCTCGCTCTACGACGCCGTCTACCTGGCCTGCAAGATGAAGCTGGCCAAAGGCTCGGGGAACGACTACCGCAAGATGATCATCCTGCTCAGCGACGGCAACGACGTCTACAGCGTGGTCACGCGCGAAGAGGCGCTGGAGATGTGCCAGCGGCACGAGGTCACTATTTTTACCGTCAGCACCAGCGCCCCACCCATCAAGTACACGGAAAAGGCGGCGCACCTGCAGAATCCCTGCGACGTCATGGGGCAGGAGGGCGACAAGGTGATGAAGCATCTGGCGGAATCCACCGGCGGGACCGCCTATTGCCCCTTCAGTACGATTGACGTGGGGCGCTCCTTCGAACGGATTGCCAACGAACTGCGCAGCCAGTACACCCTGGCCTACACGCCTACAAATCGCGTCCGCGACGGCCGCTTCCGCCAGATCAGCATCGAGACGCGGCGCAACAATCTGCTGGTACATCACCGCCCGGGCTACTACGCCACCGCCCAAGAAGTGGAGGCCACGGCCAGCAGTTCTTCGCCCAGCCGAGAGCGCTGAGCCGGCTCCTTTTTTCTAAGCCAGCACCCCGACAGGACGCAGGAAAGACGCAACCCGTGTCTGCGCGGTTACGAGCGAGGGGCGTAGTAACCGCGGCGTGCCTGCACACGGAGGCCGGAGCGGTTGACCTTGATTTCGATTTTGCGGAAGCGACCGTCGCGCGTGCGGTTGGTGGGCGTGTAGCCGAGACTGTACTGGCTGCGCAGCTCAGCGGCGATCTGCGCGAAGGCTTCCTGGAGCTTTTCAGGGCCGGAAGGAAAGATGGCGCGACCGCCGGTTTCTTCGGCCAGCTTCTTGAGCGTGCCGCTGCCGCCGTAGGAGCGGCCGGAAGTCCGCCAGTAGTAGTCGGGGTCGGCGATGCCGATGGCGTAAATCATGGTGTCGGCGCGCTGGGCGGCCTCCAGCGCTTCCTTCTCGCTTACCCGGCTGCCCGCATCCACACCGTCGCTGACCAAGATGATGGCCTTGCGGCCGACCTCGGGACCCAGCTTCTCCCTGGCGGCCAGATAGACGGCGTCGTAGAGGCGCGTACCGGCGGGGCCGCTGCGGGGGAAGGGCCCCAAGTCCACGGGGGCGTTGATGCGCGCCCGGCCGAGGGCGCTCTCGAGCCGGTCGGCCTGTTGGGTGAAATCCTGGAGGAGGTCGACGTTGACATCGAAGGTCATGAGCAAGGCCAGGTCGCTGGGGCGGAGGATTTGTTCGAGGAATTGGGCGGCGGTGGTCTTTTCGGCGCCCAAGACTTCCTGCTGGCTGATGCTGGTGTCCACCAGCAGAGCCAGGGTCAGGGGCCGATCGGTTTCGCGGGCGAAGTAGCGCAGCTCCTGTTTCTTGCCGTCTTCGCGGATTTCAAAATCCTTCGCCTCCAGGTCGCCCACCAGGCGGCCGTTCTTCTCTTTGACGTTGCAGTAGACGCTCACCACCTCCACTTCCACCCGCACGGTGCCACCGGGAGGCGCGGGCGGCTGCGGCTCCTGCACCGACGACGCCAGCGGACAAGCGACCACGAGCGCCAGCAGCAGAGCGCCGGTGCGGGCGAAGGAACGCGAGTCTGCGTTGAATGCTCTCACAAGCAAACAGTATAATCTCTCGGCGCGGGTGAACGAACTCAATCTCCACACACTTGGATGCGCCCACCGC
>DATEUS010000123.1:0-4455 GCA_035282985.1 Candidatus Acidiferrales bacterium | reverse complement strand
GCCCCCATCACCCTCCAGATTGAAAACAAGGACTGGACGCATTGGGAAGACGCCCTGCCGGTCGAAGACGACCCGACACTGGCCGCGAAGCAGCGCCGGCTGACTCAGCCGCGTCCCGGACACGCCGACCTGGCCGGAGCGCTGAAATTCAATCTGAAGGACGCCCGCTACATCGTCGAGCGCGCCAGCGCCCGCGAGACCGCCGCCCGCGTCGCCGCCGGCGCGGTGGCCAATCTGTTTCTCCACCCCTTCGGCATTGAAGTGCTGAGCCACGTCGTTGCCATCCGCAGCGTCCGGCTTGAGCGGCAGGCAGAGTGGGAGGAAATCGTCGCCGCCTGCGAGGAGACCGACGCTCAAACCCGCTGCGTGGAGCCGAAACTGGGGGCGGCGATGAAGAAGCTGATTGACCAGGCTATCGCCGACCGCGACTCGCTCGGCGGTGTCTTTGAAGTCGTCGCCCACGGTGTGCCGCCCGGGCTGGGCTCCCACGCCCATTGGGATGAAAAGCTGGACGGACGCCTCGCGCAGGCCATCCTTTCTATCCAGGCGGTGAAGGCGGTGGAAATCGGCGCCGGAGTAACCGCCGCCGCCGCCTTCGGTTCGCAGGTCCACGACGAGATCGGCTACGACAGCGTCAAGAGCAGCTTCACCCGTCCCACCAACTATGCCGGCGGAATCGAAGGCGGCATCAGCAACGGAAAGGATATCGTCGTGCGGGGCTACTTGAAGCCCATCTCGACGCTGCGGCGGCCGCTGCCCTCGGTGGATCTGGTCACCAAAGAGAAAGTCAAGGCCGCCTACGAGCGCTCTGATGTCTGTGTGGTTCCCGCCGCCGGCGTTATCGGTGAAGCGATGGTGGCTTTGGTGCTGGCCGAGGCGGTGCGGGAAAAATTCGGCGGCGATACGTTAGAGGAAGCCCTGCGCAGCTTCGAGGCCTACCGCCAGCAACTCCGCGACTTCTGAAACCACTGATGCGGAAGATGCGACCCGTTCACGGTGAGCCCGTTCAGGGTGAACCCGTGCCCCGTGCCCTGCGACCCGTGAGCAAACGGCCGCGTGCTCTGAGCCGCGAGTCCCAAGCTGTTTCAGTCCTGTCGCCGGTCACTGGTCGCCCGCCTGCCACAGACTCGCGGCGGGCAGGCTGGTCGCGGGCCGCGCGCGGGTTTGCCCAATGATCCATCCCATCGTCAAGTACGGGGCGCCGGTACTGGAGCAAGTGGCCGCGCCCGTCACCGAGTTCGACGCCAAGCTGGCCAAGCTGGTTGAGGATATGTTCGAGTCCATGTACGCCGCCCACGGCGTCGGCCTGGCGGCGCCGCAGATCGGCCTCCCCTTGCAACTGGCGGTGATTGACATCACCTCTGGTCAGGACCCCAAGGCCAAGCTGGTGCTGGCTAACCCCAAAATCATCGCCACCGAAGACAAGCAGAAGGAAGAGGAGGGCTGCCTGAGCCTGCCCGGCTTCCACGCCGTGGTGCGCCGCCCCCGGCGGGTCACCATCCGCGCCCGGGACGTCAGCGGCAAGGAGTACACCCGCACCGGCGAAGACCTCTTGGCCCGCGCCCTCTGCCACGAGATTGACCACCTGCACGGCAAGCTCTTCATCGCCCATCTGTCGATGCTGAAGCGGGACTTGATCCGCCGACGCATCCGCAAGCTGGCCCGCGCCAGCGAATGGTGACGCGCAAGCGTCACAGATACACAGAGATATTCTTCTGCTCTGCTTCTGTCACCCCGAGCGGAGCTTGCCCTGAGCTTGCCGAACGGGTCGAGGGGTCTGCTTTGTCTGACTCGTTTGTTTCCTCTGCCTCCTCTGCTTCTTTACCCCGAGCGCAGTCGAGGGGCTTTGCTTCCTTTGCGCCCTCTGCGGTAAAAGAGTATTGTGAAACTCATTTTTTGTGGCACCCCCGAGTTTGCCGTACCCACGCTGCGGCGGCTCCACGCCGAGGGCTTCATACCCACCGTCGTTGTCACCCAGCCCGACCGGCCCAAGGGGCGAGGACTCGTGCCCACGCCGCCGCCGGTAAAGCAAGCAGCGCAGGCGCTGGGCCTGCCGGTTGAGCAGCCGGAAAACCTCAAAGGCGAAGCCGGGCGGGCGTTGCTTGAGCGCTACCAGCCCGAGGCCGTAGTCATCGTCGGCTACGGCCAGCTCATCCCCGGCGAGCTACTCGAGATTCCCCGCTACGGCTGGATCAACCTGCACGCCTCGCTGCTGCCCAAGTACCGCGGCGCGGCGCCGGTGCAGTGGGCGCTGATTCGCGGCGAGAGCGTCACCGGCGTGACCACCATGCGCATCGACGCCGGGCTCGACACCGGGCCCATTTTGCTGCAAGCCGAAGAGCCCATCCGCGAGGACGATACTGCGCTTACGCTCGGCCAGCGCCTGGCCGAACGCGGGGCGTCGCTGATGGTGGAAACGTTGCGCGGGCTCGCGGCCGGCACCGTCACGCCGCAGCCGCAGGATTCCAGCCAGGCCAGCAAGGCGCCGCTGCTCAAGCGCGAGCACGGCCGCATTGACTGGACGCTGCCCGCCCGCGACATCTACAACCGCATCCGCGGCCTGCTGCCCTGGCCCGGCGCCTTTACCGGCTTCCGTGGCCAGCGCCTGCATCTGTGGTGGGGAAAACCGGCTGAGGCGCCGGCCGGTGTGGTGCTCGCGCCCTCGCCCGGAATGCTGCTGGTGGAAAAGCACGCGCTCTATGTCGCCTGCGGGGTATCCCCCAGGCAGGGGCCTGGGGGCTCGGCGCGTGATAGCGTGGGGGACGGCACGTGGCTGCGGCTGGAGGAAGTGCAACCCGAGAACCGCCGGCGAATGAGCGCCACTGACTTCATCAACGGCCTGCACGTCAAAACCGGCGAGCGCTTCGAAACCCCGCCGTAGCGAAGGCCGCGTTGTTGCCGTGTTGAGTGGCGAGCAGCGGGGCCGCCGCTAGTCCAGCGAGGAGTAAGGGTTCGGCGGTCGTCCCGAAGCTTCGGGACCGCCGCTACAGGGAACGAATCAGTTCTCTGGGAAGTTCATGCGACGGAGGAGGTCCTGGAAGCGCGGGTCATCGCGCAGCGGGTTGAAAGCTGGTTCGGTAGGGAGCCAAGTCATGGCGGGGCTCCGCTCGGCGTAACCCTTCTCCAGCCAGGCGAATACCTGCCCCTCGTCGCCAAGGCCTGCATACACTATTGCAATCCACCACTCGCTTCGCTCTATTCGTTTCAGCTCATCAATGATCTGTTCGGCTTTGCCTCTCTTGCCCACTACAGCACAGGCATATCCAAGGCGGGCCAAAATGTCCCGGTTGCGCCCAAGGGCTAATGCCTGTTGAAACTCCGCGATGGCTTGTTCATGCAGCCCTTTTTGGAAGTAGGACCATCCGAGGAAGATGTGGGCGTGCGAGAAGGCGGGGTCCATCTCGAGTATCTTGCGGTAGTGTTCTATTGCCTTATCGTATTGGCCGGCCTGATGAAACATGATGTTTCCCACATGTATCCCAATCATGAGCGAGAGCGGGTCAACTTGTCGGGCCCGTTGAATCTCCTCCCTTGCTTCGTCAAGTCGTCGGAGGGCAAGCAAGTATAGAGCGTACCACTGGTGCGCCGTGGCATAGCTGGGATTGAGTTGGATGGCTCGCCTGAACTCTGTCTCCGCGCCCCCCCAATCCCATTCGTCCCATTTGAGATTTGCCAACGAAGTGTGCGCTTCCGCCAGGGTGTCGTCAATCTCCAGAGCCTTGGTGACGGCTGCCTTTTGTTTTGCGAGAGCCTCTTTCGGGGCGATGGCACCGTAGCTGGCAAGCAAGTTGTAGCAATCGGCCAGGCCAGAGTAGGCAGTTGCATAGTGCGGGTCTTTTTCGATTGCCTGCTGAAAGTACTCAAGCGCTTTCTTCACATCTTGTGGATTCCTCTTGTTCCAGTAGTAGCGCCCTTTGAGGTAGGCTTCGTGGGCTTCCGGGTCGACCGACTTGGCGCTGGCCAGCCGCGCCTGCTCCCCCGGAGTCAGCGTCACCTTGATTTCGTTAGCAATCGCGCGGGCGACCTCGCTGTGCAGAGCCAAGACGCCGCGGAGTTCGCGGTCGAAGTTCTGCGCCCAGAGGTGCCGGTCGCTCGGCCCGTGAATCAACTGCACCGTGATACGCACCTGGTCGCCTTCGCGCAACACGGAGCCTTCGATCACTCCATCCACGTTCAACTCGCGCGCCACCTGCGGCAGGGGCTTATCGGTGTCCTTGTAGCGCAGCGTAGAAGTGCGCGAAATGACCTTCAGGGCACTGATCTTCGACAGCTCGGTGATTAGGGCCTCGTGCATGCCCTCGACAATGTAGTCCTGCTCGGGGTCGCCCATCAGGTTCTTCAGCGGCAGGACAGCGATGGAATCAATCGGGCCTGGTCCCCTGGCTGGAAAGAAACGCTCCCGCAGCCCGCCGACATTGAGGCCGAGCAACAGCGCAACCGCGACCACCGCGAGAC
>DATEUS010000122.1:0-9312 GCA_035282985.1 Candidatus Acidiferrales bacterium | reverse complement strand
GCTACTGACCTACGGATGGAATCGATCATGCCCGTGGCCTTCGTGCCTCTTACGGGCGGCCACAGCGCTCAGTAGCTCGCCTCCCCAGGCAAAGGGCTTGCCCTGCGGCCCAAGCAACGGGCATCATAGGCCCGCAAATGTCCCGCCCGCGCTCGCTGCTCACGGCCGAGAACGCGCTCAGCCTCCTGCTGGTCTTCGTGCCGGCAGCGGCAGTTCTGGAGTGGCTCCATGTCAGCCCGCTGGCGGTCTTCGTCACCTCCGCCCTGGCCATCATCCCGCTGGCGGGCTTGATGGGCAAAGCCACCGAGCACTTGGCCGAACAGATGGGCGAGGGCATCGGCGGACTGCTCAACGCCACCTTCGGCAACGCCGCCGAGCTCATCATCGCCCTGATGGCGCTGCGTGCCGGGCTGCACGAAGTCGTGAAGGCGTCCCTCACCGGCTCCATCATCGGCAACATCCTGCTGGTGTTCGGCCTCGCCGCGCTCTGGGGCGGCTTGCGCTACCCGACCCTGCGCTTCAATCGCACCGCCGCTGCCATGGGTTCGACCCTGCTGGCGCTGGCGGCCATTGGCTTGGTGGTTCCCGCCATCTTTCACTTGATCGCCCGCGGCCGCGACCCCCTGCACGAACAGGAGCTTTCCTTCGAGATTGCCGTGGTGCTCTTCGCCACCTATCTGCTCTCGCTCCTCTTCACCCTCCGCACCCACTCTCACCTCTACACCGGCGAGTGCGAGCCCGCCACTGACGAGGCCCGCGGCACGACTCACTGGAGTCGGCGGAAGTCGGTCGGCGTCCTGCTGGCAGCCACGGCCCTGGTGGCGTTGATGAGCGAACTGCTGGTGGGCTCCATCGAGCACGCGGCCGCGGCCCTGGGGATGAGCGACATCTTCGTCGGGGTCATCCTGGTGGCCATCATCGGCAACGCCGCCGAGCACTCCACCGCCGTCCTGGTCGCCCGCAAGAACAAGATGGACCTGGCCGTCAACATCGCCGTGGGCTCAAGCCTGCAGGTGGCGCTCTTCGTCGCTCCGGTGCTGGTTTTCGTCAGCTACGCCTTCGGCCGGCCGATGGACCTGCTCTTCACGCCCTTCGAGGTTCTAGCCGTCACCCTCTCCGTCCTTGTCCTCAACATGATCGCCTCCGACGGCGAGTCCAACTGGATGGAAGGGGTGCAACTGCTCGCCGTCTACCTGATTCTGGCGATTGCCTTCTACTTCCTGCCGTAGCTCCGCGCTCGGTCAACCCACCGGCCCCTTAAGGGTGAATCCTTCAAGATGAACCCTGCCACTGGGTAGTTTCCTAATTCACAGCAAGGCAGGAGGCCTTCCCTCGAACGTTCAACCCTGTGGCTCCTGCCACAGGGCCCCCAGCGGCGGGAGCCGCTGGGTTGAACTTGAATTAGGACACCACCTACCACTGGGATTCATTCACTTCGATCCGTTTCTTGTGGTATCTTCTGCGCAGGGTAGGTTGGATTCCCACAAAAGTAAGGAGGGGGGTGCTCCATGCCGAAGTATCTCTACCAATCGTCTTACACCGTCGAGGGCCTGAAAGGGCTGCTGAAGGACGGCGGCTCCAAGCGCAAAGAGGTGGCCAAGAAGCTGGTCGAATCGCTAGGAGGGAAGCTGGAGGCGTTCTACTATGCCTTTGGCGGTACGGACGTCTTCCTCATCATCGACGCGCCCGATAACGTCAGCGCCGTCGCTGGCGCCATGGCCGTCACCGCTGCGGGGGGCGCCGCCATCAAGACCACGGTGCTCATCACCCCGGAGGAGATGGACAAGGCCGCCAAAAAGAAGGGCACCTACAGCCCGCCCGGCAAGTAAGCGCCGCTCGGGCTTGTTCGGGTAGGGGAGGGCCTGCCCACCGCAGGCAGGGTTTATCCTCTCCCGTCCGGAAGAGGCGCCTGGTCTCACAGCTTGCGGTCGAAGCTGAGATTCAGCAGCATCTCGTCGAGTTGCTGCTGCGCCAACGCCCGTGCGTCCTCCAGCTTCGCCCGCTCGGCGCGCAGCGCGCCCAAACGGTTCTCCTGCTGCTCCAATTGCTGGATGTAGCGCAGGCGCAGGTTGGCCTCTTCCGGTGTCCGCCCCAAGCGCTCGAGGTTCTCCCGCACCCGCTGCTGGTCGCGGAAGATTTCGTTCTGCTCCGCCTCCAGGGTGGCAATCTTCTTGTTCAGTTCGTCGATCTCATTCTTCTTGGCCACGATGCGTCCCAGCACCCGCTCAATCTCGGCGTCGATCGTCTTCTGCCGGACCCAGAGGGCAATCTGCTCCGGGGTAATATTGCTCAGGGCGTAGGTTGTCTCCTGCGGGTTTTCTTCCCGGACGGCAAACTCTGCCGTGGTCTTGGGCTTCACCTCCACGCGGAAGCGGTGATAGTTGGCGGTGGACTCGGCCGCCGCCGCTGTCTCCACCAGCTCCCAGGCCGGCCGCACCAGGTGCTCCACTACCACTGTGCGTGCTTTCTCGTCATTGTTGCGGATGGTGTAGGTCTTCTTCTCCACCACCTTGCGGTGCAACCGCAGAACCCCACGCACGATCTCCACCCGCTCCACCCGCTCGCGCTCGGTGTCACGGTTGGTGGTGATTTCCAGTCCCAGGTCGAGCGCATAGCTGAGCAGGCGGCGCTCCTGCGGGTTGATGGTCTCGGTCAGTCCCTCGCCGGCAAAGGCGTTGGTGTCGATGACCGTGAAGATGCCCTGGTCGAGCGTCAGTCCGCTCGAGTTCTTCAGCCACACCGCCAGCCGGGCGCGGCGCTCACCGGAGTTCTCGTTGTAGAGCGAGATTTTCTCGCCCTCGACCTCGGTGTTGATAATCGGCAGCAGGGCCGACTGGTTCCGCCGGATGGTCACTGGCTGCCGCAGCCGGTACTCGAACTGCTCGCCCAGCGCCTGCGCTGCCGCGGCCGCGCCCGCTTGCTGACGCATCAGGTCGCCCAGCCGCCCGCCCGCGATGCCCATCGCCGGCGCTTCCGCAGCCTCCATCAACGCTGACTTGGCCATCTCCCGCCGGAGTCTGATTTCATCGCGAGCTTCTGCCGGGGCGGCTGGAGCAGCTCCGGCAACTCCCGCCAGAACACCTGTCGTCACCTCCTGCTCTTCCAGCGTGGCTTCGTGTGTCTGCGGCGTGACCTGCACACCTTCGGGCAACGGCACCACCGGCCGGCGGGCGTAGATGGGCTGCGAGAGGTTGTAGACAAAGCTCACCGGCGCCCCCGCCACCAAGGAGAGATCAACGTCCACCCAGTCCATCGGGGTGGTGTTGTCGACGATGGCCCAGCCCTGCAGCAAGGGCTTCTGCTTTTCATCCAGCACGATGCGATACGTTGTTTTCCAGATGGGGGCTTCCGAGGTGTAGCTGACGTAGAGCTGTCGCGTGCCCGAGCCCGTGGTGTGGATGTTCAGGCGGCGCACATCGCGTTGGTGCGAGGAGTTCAGGAGCTCCAGGTAACGCGCCACGTCGCTAGCCAGGGCGGCGTCGGTCAGCCGCAGCGCTCCCGCTGACTCCAGCTCCACCACCCGCACCTCGCCGGCGCTGGTGAAGAGAGCTATTTCCACCACCTGAACCGTCGCCCCCGGTCCAGTGGAGCGGGTCTTGACCTCGGCCCCCATCAACCGGCCTGCCACCGGGCCGCCCGGAGCGCGGATTTCTACGTCCGTGCCGCGAATCTGGTTCAGAAAACTCACCAGCCCCTGCGCCGAGCCCAGGTTGATAGGCAACTCGCCCAGCCGGCGGTCGAGCGGGGCAGCGGAATCGTAGGTGACGCCCGTCACCTGGCCTTTGCCCAGGTCAATCACCGTCAGCGATTTCAGCACGTCGTTCAACTGTGCGCTCGGCAGCACAATCTCCACCGCCTGCTGCCCGCGCACTTCGCCCAGGTGCTCGAAGTAGCCCATGCCGTTCTTGTAGAGCACCACCTTGCGCACCGGCAGCGGCACCGAGGCCTCGGCGGCCACCGCCTCGAGCGAGGGAACGAACAAAGAAAGAATTGCGACCAGAGCCACCCACCTACGCATAGCTTGTCCTCCTTTCAACCAACCCTGATGAAAACTGTATCGCAGTCGTTGTCGTTGTGCCACAACTACTGAACGCATCCGCCGCAGAACCGGCTACAATCGGCCCATGCGGCCTCTGCTTGCCCTGCTGCTGGTCTCCGCCGCCACCCTGGCCTACGAGCTCGCTCTGATGCGGGCCTTCTCCCTCACCCTCTGGCACCACTTCGCCTATATGGTCATCTCCATTGCCCTGCTCGGCTTCGGCGCCAGCGGCACCTTCCTTGCGCTCTGGTGGCAGCGCTCCAGCAGTAACGCCGCCGGAACCAGCGCCCGGCAGACCCCGGAGCGCGCCTTTGCGCTCCTGGTCATTCTTTTCGCACTCTCCCTGCCGGCTTGTTTTCTGCTTGGACAACGCATTCCCTTCGATCCCTTGCTGGTTCTGTGGGACGCCCGTCAGCTCTTTGTCCTGGCCGCATTCTACCTGGTCTTCTTCGTCCCCTTCTTTCTCGCCGCCACCGCCATTGGCCTACTGCTGATCGAGCGCGCCCGCCAGGCCCCGCGGGTCTACTTCTTCAATCTCCTCGGCTCCGGTCTGGGTTCCCTGCTGCTGGTAATTTTTCTCTACCTGGTTCCCCCTGAGCGCGCCGTCCTGCTCATCTACGTGTTGGCCGCCACCGCCGCTCTGCTCACCTTGCCGGCGCTTTCCCCGCCCATGCGCGCCGTGGCTCTGCTCCTGCTGGTGACCACCTTCTACCTTTTCCAGTTCACCGATGCTCTCCAGATTCGCCTCTCGCAGTACAAGAGCCTCAGCCTCAACTTGAACCTGCCCGAAGCGGAAATAGTCCAGCAGCGTTTCTCCCCGCTCGGGCGCGTGGACGTCCTCCGCAGCCTCGCCTTCCGTCACGCCCCTGGACTGAGTCTGGCGGCCCGCGCCACCCCGCCGCCGCAACTGGCCCTCTTCGTGGACGGAGAAAGTGCCGGTGCCCTGACCGCCTTCGACGGCCGCACCGCCCCGCTGGAGTTTCTCGACTGGACCACGAGCGCCGCTCCTTACCACCTGCTGGCCCGGCCTGAGGCGGGGCGGGTGCTGGTCTTGGGGTCCGGGGGCGGAGGCGACATCTTGCTGGCGCTCTATCACGGCACCGCTGGCATCGAAGCCGTCGAGCTCAACCCCCAAATCGTTTCCCTCGTCCGTCACACCTATGCCGACTTCACCGGGCGGCTCTACGACCTCCCAGAGGTCAAGGTGCATATCCAAGAAGCCCGCAGCTTTCTGGAAGCCCCGCCCGCGAGCGGCACTGAGCAGCCAGGATTCGACATGATTCAAGTCTCTCTGCTTGAGTCGCTGGCCACCGCCACCGCCGGCGTGCACGCTTTGAATGAGAGCTATCTCTACACTGTAGAAGCTCTCGCCCGCGCCACCGACCATCTGAGCGACGACGGTTTGCTGGCCATCAGTCGCTGGCTAGTGATGCCGCCCCGGGATGCCCCCAAGCTCTTCGCCACCGCTGTGGCAGCGCTCGAAAGCCGCGGTGTTGCGCACCCTGACAAGCAAGTCGCGCTGCTGCGTTCTTGGGCCACCTACACGCTGCTGGTCAAGCGCACCCCTTTCACCGCGGAAGAACTCGCAGCGCTCAAGGAGTTCTGCCGCCAGCGGCTGTTCGACCTCGACTACTACCCCGGCATCCAGCCCGATGAGGCCGACCGCTTCAACCGCCTGGCGCAGCCCTATTACTTCCAGGCCGCGCAGGAAATTCTGGCCGGCAGTGAGCGGCGGGCCGCCTTCCTCCACGACTATCCCTTCAACCTCGAGCCTGCCACCGATGACCGTCCTTACTTCAACCACTTCTTTCGCTGGCGGGCGCTGCCCCTTCTGCTCCGCACCTACGGCCGCCAGTGGCTGCCCTTCCTCGAATGGGGCTACTTGGTTCTGGTGGCGACTCTCATCCAGGCCGCACTCTTGAGTTTCATCCTCATCCTCTTGCCGCTGCTGGTGCGCCGCGCGGCCGCCGGGCAAACCCCTGCCGGGAGCCTCTCGCGGTGGCCGGTGTTTGTGTACTTTCTCGCCATCGGGCTGGGCTACCTCTTTATCGAGATCGTGCTCATCCAGAAGTTCACCTTCTTCCTCGCCAATCCCATCTACGCTGTCGCGGTCGTGCTCACCGCCGTGTTGATGTTCAGCGGCCTGGGCAGCCTGGCAGGGGGCCATCTGGTTCGGCACGGCCGCGCCACCGCGCCCTGGGCGTGTGCTGGTGTCGCTCTTCTTGGCTTGCTCGCGGCTGTTGTGCTGCCTGTCATTTTGCCGCCGCTGGTCGGCCTTTCGACGGCCGCGCGTGTGGCGGTGTCGCTCGCCTTGATGGCGCCGCTGGCTTTCCTGATGGGGATGCCTTTTCCGCTGGCCTGGCAACGGTTGGAAGCTGCCCGACCGACCCTGCTCCCCTGGGCCTGGGGCGTCAACGGCTGCGCCTCGGTCCTCGCCGCCGCCCTCGCCACCCTGCTGGCGATGAGCTTCGGCTTCCGCCTCGTGCTTATCTGCGCCGCCGCTCTCTACTTGTTGGCGGCGGCGACCGCCCGGTCCCTTTCCACCCGAAGGGTCTGAAGCCATGAAGGCGAAGGAATGGGCTGGCGAAGCGCCGGCCAGAGGAAAGAGCTAGAAGGGTGTCTCATAAATGCCCGAGATGACCCAAATGCTCTTCGCCGAGTCCCTCAGGCGTTAAAACCCCGGAGTTTTTGGCGGCTTTTTCGGCACGGCTCCTTCGACTCCGCTCAGGACAAGTGAAGCCGTGCCCTTCCGAAGGCGTCAAACTATGGGTTTATGAGATGACTTCTAGTCGGTGGCTTTGATCTTGCCTTTGAAGTAGAAGTAGCAGCGCAGCCGCTCCAGCAGCCGCAGCCAGAACATCCGCTGCGCGAATAATTGTCCCGCGTTCAAAGCCACGAGGCCGGTGTGGTGGGCACAGACCAGCGTGCCGTAAGGCATGGGCTGCGCTTCCAGCACGACTTCGGAGGCCGGTTGCGTACCCTCCCAGGTGAAGGCAATCCGCCGTGTCTTCTTCAACTCCAAGAAGACTCCGCTATGCACGTGTTTGCTCCGCTTGTGCTGCCAGGAGAAGCGCTCGCCGACTCGGGCCTTGAGCTTCGCCTTCCCGGGGAGGATCTTCCTCAGCGCCTTCGCATTCAGCCAGGCGCGGTATACCTGCTGCGGGGTGGCCCGCACCAGCGCCCGCGCCCACACCTCTCGCGGCAGGTCCTCCGTTTCCAGGTGCGTCTTCAGCCGCAGCAGGAAATCAGCCCAGCCGTACTCGTAGTCGGCGGCCTGTTGTCCGGACGCCGGGACTCCCTGCACTACGGTCAACAGCGTGGCGTGCGCCTGGCCTTTGACGGTGAAGGTGACCACCGGGTCAGGACCCAGGACCAGCGTGGAGCCCGGGACCACATCCAACACCCGTCCCTTCCAGGTGTAGCCGCCCTGGCGGCGCGGCGCGATCTTCTCCCACACACCCCACTGCAGGCTCAGCGGCGCCCCCGGCTCGGCGCGCGCGTCCACCCGTCCCAGCACCAAAAGCCCCAGGTCACGCGGCGAGGTCAAGGCCGACCACACCCGCTCCACCGGCCGTAGCACCGCCAGCGACTCCACGACCGGACCCTTGCTCTTGCCGGCCATCACGCCTCCTGTGGCTGTTGCGCCACCCCTGTAGGTCCCTTTGTTATATCATTTCCGTAGACGTGTCCACCGCCGCCGCACAACTCGGTTTCGAGCAGGAGCAGCGCGAAAAGAAAAGCGTGGCGCTCAGCAGTCTGCTGGCAGCGCTGCTGCTGGTAACGATGAAGACGGTCGTCGGGCTCACCACCGGCAGCCTGGGCGTGCTCTCGGAAGCCGCCCATTCGGGCCTGGACATGATCGCCGCGGCCATCACTTATTTCTCCGTGCGCGTCGCCAGCAAGCCCGCCGATGCCGACCATCAGTACGGCCACGGCAAGATCGAAAACTTCTCCGCCTTCCTCGAGACCGGCCTGCTGCTCATCACCTGCGCCTGGATCCTGTGGGAAGCGGTACGCCGGCTGTTCTTCAAGGAGGTCCACGTCGAGCCCAGCCTCTGGGCCTTCGGGGTGATGGGGATCAGTATCGTTATCGACCACTTTCGCAGCCGCGCCCTCGACCGCGTCGCCCGCAAGTACAACTCCCAGGCGCTGGAGGCCGACGCCCTCCACTTCCGCACCGACGTCTGGAGCTCGTCGGTCGTTATCCTAGGGCTGGTCGGCGTCGTAGTGGCCGAGCGCTGGCAGTGGTCGGCCCTCCGTCACGCCGACCCCATCGCCGCCCTGGTGGTAGCAGGCATCGTCGTCTGGATCAGCGTGCGACTGGGGAAGCGCACCGTCGACGTCCTGCTCGACGCCGCCCCCGCCGGCCTGCGGACCCAGGTGGAAACAGCGGCCGCCACCGTTGAAGGCGTGCTGAGCGTGGACCGGGTCCGCACCCGTCGCGCCGGCAACCGCACTTTTGTTGACATCACCATCGCCGTGCCCCGCACCAACTCTTTCGAGCGCGTCCACTCCATCTCCGACCGGGTGGAGGACGCAGTACGCAAGGCGCTGGGCGAGGTCGACGTTATGGTTCACATGGAGCCGCGGGCTCCGGTGGGCGAGAATCTTTTTGACCAAGTGCGCGCCATCGCCCAGCAGCACGACCTGCTGATTCATGAGCTCTCCGCCCATCAGGTGCTGGAGGGCCCGGGTGACCAGGGCCGGCTGGTGCTCGAACTCGATGCCGAAGTCGACGAGAGCCTCACCCTGCGCCAGGCCCATGCGCTGGCCGATCGGGTCGAAAAAGAGATCTACCGGGCCCTGTCGCAAGTATCGCAGATCCACACCCACATCGAGACCCTGGGCCAAGCAGTCGTTCCCGCCGCAGAGCTGAGCGAGTTAGCCCAGGCCCTTGAAGCCCATCTGGCTGACGCCCCGTATCACTTCCCCGACCTCATTGACTGCCACGACGTGCAGGTGCGGCAAGTGGAGGGCAAGGTGGTGGCTTCCTGCCACGCCACCCTGGATGGCTCGCTGCCCATCACGCGTGTCCACGACATCACACAGCAGCTTGAAGCCCGCACCCTGCGCTACTTCCCCCAGCTTTTCCGGCTCACCATCCACACCGAGCCGCCCGAGGAGCGCTGACGGCCCCTAACCTACTGCGAAAGCTCAGAGACCGCAGAGAAGAACAAGAGGAGGACAGGCCTCAGGGGCTAAAGCCCTGTCTTTGTGCAGCGGCTTTTTGGCGGGGTTGAAACCCCGCCCCGCCGACAAACAGTTTAGGTGGG
>DATEUS010000121.1:0-2768 GCA_035282985.1 Candidatus Acidiferrales bacterium | reverse complement strand
CCGAGAAAGGCAAGGAGACCCAGGCAGAAAAGGACAAGCAAAAACCCTCTCAACGCATCTTTGGCGGCAAGGTCACTCTTGTCAGTTCCCAGCAGGAAACCGACACCGCCGGCCACGGTTTCAAGGGAGTGGACGAAGGCGGACAAGTGCAGAAAGCGGTTCTGGCCACCCAGCCCGGCCCTGACGACCACCAGAAAGTGGCGCAACTGGCCGCTTACCAGGTATCGCCCGAGGAGCTGGCTGCCTTCTTAGCGGAGGGTGGCTTGCGCAGCCGCGCGAGCACCCGCAAGGGAGGAGGTAAGCGATGAACATCCGCCACCAAGCCAAGACTCCACCGCTGCTCCTGCTGCTGACTGTCCTCTGGCTGCTGGCGCCGCTGACAGCCGCTGCCCAGTTTCCGGGGCTCGACAAAGTACTCAGAGTGGCCGAGGCGCAGCGCGAATGGACGCCGGCGGAAGAGCAGGCCATTGGCCAAGCCACCGCCGCCAAGATGGTCGCGGTGCTGGGTCTCTACGAGAGCCCGGCCATGGTGAAGTACGTCAACCTGGTCGGCCGTTCCGTGAGTCAGTTTGCAGGACGGCAGGACCTTGGCTACCATTTCGGCATTTTGGACACCGAAATCGTCAACGCTTTCGCCACTCCGGGCGGTTACATATTCGTCACCCGGGGCCTGTTGGCCAACCTGAACACTGAGGCCGAACTGGCCGGCGTGCTGGCCCATGAAGTGGTGCACGCCAGCGAACGCCACCTGGAAAAAGAGCTGCGCTCGCGCAAGCTCGCCGGAATTGGAACCGAGTCAGTCACCGAGGAAGCCACCGCGGGCGTTCCGGTCGCCGAACTGTCGGAGGTGGCCCGAAAGATAGCCAATGCAGCGGTGGACACCCTCCTGGCGGGCAAGCTCAGTCGGGACAAGGAAAAAGAGGCCGATACCAAAGGCGCGGAACTGGCGGCGGCTGCGGGCTATGACCCGACCGCCTATGAAGAGTTCCTGAACTGGCTGGGGGAGGCCAGCGGCCAATCGGAGAACCGGCGCGCCCTGGGCATCCTCACGGCCTCGCATCCGAAGTACTCCGACCGAGTCGCCGGCCTCGAAAAGCTGATCAAGAAGCAAGGCTGGAGTCAGGAGGACCGGCCCCGGCTGGCTGAGCGCTATCAGGAAAACACAGACTTTAGCGCGCCTCCCCCTGAGCCCACCGAGGCACCTGTCGAAGTAGCTGCGGCAGCGACAACCGAGGTGGCAGCAGAAGCCGCGGCCACTTCCGGGGCCGCGCCCGTGCCGACATCGGAGGCACCGTCGGCCGAGTCGGAGGGCGTCTCTAGTGGCTTTCAGGAGTGGGCTATGCCCTTCCGGCCATTCTCGGCTGACATGATCACCACCTACGGCCAGCAGCAGCACCGGGCCAAGCTCTATGCGATCCAGAAGGCTTTCCGCATCGAGTCGGAAGAAGGGGGGCAGCGATCAATCATCATCCTGCGCTTCGACCGCAAGCTGAGCTGGGTTCTGCTCCCGTCCGAACAGATGTACCTGGAAAGCGCGCTGGACTGGGGGAAGGACCTTGTCCGGGCAGGACAGGACCCCGAGGCCAAAGTCGAGCGCGAATTCTTGGGCCGCGAGCCGGTGGACCGCTACCACTGCCTCAAGTATCGGGTGCGCGTTGCCAGTCAAGGGCAAGTGCACACGGGCATTTACTGGTCAGCGGAGGAGCTCGACGGCTTTGTGGTCAAGATGCTCGATGAAAAGAGCAACGCCGTTGTCATCTATGAGAATATCGTGCTCGGGCCACCAGATGCTTCTCTCTTCGAGGTCCCGTCCGGCTACTCAAAAATCACTGTGCCTGGCCTGCGCTAGGCATTCACGAGTCAGAGGACAACTCAAGTCTGCAAGTGCTTCTCCTCTGCTGTAGAATCATGGGGTGATTTCTCTTGGGGCAGCCACGGCGCATCGGGGCCCGACCGCCGCCCGACGGACTTGTCTCCTGGCCTTCCTTGCCGTTCTCTATCTCCTTCCTGCCTCCGCTGCCGACCCCGCGCCGATCCGTTTTGCCGTCATCGGCGACAGCGGCACCGGCGGCCAGCACCAGCACCGCATCGCCCAGCAGATGTTGTCCTGGCGCGAGCGGATGCCCTACGACCTGGTGCTGATGCTGGGCGACAACATCTACGGCGGCCCGTTGGGCCTGGGCGGGGGAAGCCGCCAGGACTTTGAAGAGAAGTTTGACCGGCCGTACGCGGAGCTGCTCGCCCGTGGCGTCATCTTCCGCGCCGCTCTCGGCAACCACGATATGCGCAACAACGACGGCCAGGACTTGATTCAGGATTACGACCGCTTCCACATCGAGGGCCCTCAGGGCTACTACAGTTTCACCGCCGGCTCCTGGCAGCCGACCGAGGGCGAGCCGGCGCCGCTGCTGGAGTTCTTTGTCATCAACACCATCCGGCTGGAGAAGGACAAGCAGGATCCCGAGCAGTTGGCCTGGCTCGCGGCGGCGCTCGACCGCAGCTGCGCCCGCTGGCGCATCCTCTACGGCCATCACCCGCTCTATTCCACCGGCCGCAAGCACGGCGCTGATCTCAAGCTGCGAGAAAAACTCGAGCCGATGCTCTTAGCCTCGTATGCGTCCATGTCGTCCAGCCCAGTGGCCCCTGCCACTGGGTCAAGTGCTGGGCGTGTCCCCGAGGCCGACGCCTCGGGGGCCGGCGGAGAAAAAGAGGCCGGCGCGCGCGTGCAAGTGGTCTTCGCCGGTCACGACCACATCTACCAGCGCTTC
>DATEUS010000120.1:0-5668 GCA_035282985.1 Candidatus Acidiferrales bacterium | reverse complement strand
CAGAGGCGGTCCAGCTCGAAGGGATGCTCGGGAATCAAACAGCGGCTGGAGGTGACGTAACCGGTGTAGAGGGCGGTGAAGCCGGAGTCGCGCCCGAAGATGCGGAAAACGCCGATGCGCTCGTGCGAGCCCAGAGTGGTGCGCTGGCGCGTGATCAGCTCCTTGGCCCGGGTGATGGCGGTGGAGAAGCCGATGCAGTATTCGGTGCCGCGGACGTCGTTGTCCATCGTTTTGGGAATAGCCACCAGGGGCACACCCTCGGAGTCGAGGGTGGAAGCGAAGCCGAGCGTGTCGTCGCCACCGATGACGATCAGACAGCCGATTCGCAGGCGCTCCAGGTTTTCCAGCACCACGGAAGTGAAGTCGTAGTTGCCGTCTTCCTGCGACAGCATGGCCAGCGCGGCCGCGGAAATATGCCCCGGCAACCGGGACCTCTTGATGCGTCGCGGATTGGTTCGGGAGGTGTGCAGGATGGTGCCGCCAGTGCGGTCAATGGTGCGCGTGTTCTCGCGCGTCAGCAGCCGCAGGTAGGCGGGGTCAAGTTGCTCCCCGGGCTTCATGTGGGTCAGCCCTTCCCACCCTTTGCGGATGCCGATCACCTCCCGGTCCATCTCGCTGGCGCGGTAGACCACCGACTTGATGACGGAGTTCAGCCCCGGGACGTCGCCGCCCCCGGTGAGGATACCGATCCGGCTCTTGCTGCTCATCGTCGTTCCGTCATTCTCTCTGCCCGGCGGCAGGAACGCAAGTCCGCTCCGCCTCGCGGCTGCTTCCTTCGCTGCCTAACGAGATGTCTTTCCGGTTGCAATCGGGCGGGCGGAAACTTAGCATGGTTGTGTCCTGCCAAGATTCACCGGAGGGGTCGCCATGTCCGCAAAACACTCATCGCACGGCTTAGAGGTTGTTCTCCTGACGCTCACCAGCGCTTGCCTTCTCCTGGCCGGCTGCGCGCGCGAAGCCGAGCAGCCCCAGCCGCAACCCAAGCCCTGGCCGCAGATCAAAGGCTACGAGGCGATGAAGGTCCCCGCCGACAACCCCATGACCTCAGCCAAGGTGGAGCTGGGCAAGCAGCTCTTCTACGACGCGCGGCTGAGCGGCGATGGCTCCCGCTCCTGCTATTCCTGCCACTTGAAGGAGCACGGCCTGACCGACGGCAAGGCCAAGGCCATCGGCGCCTACGAGGTGCAATTGCCGCGCTCCAGCCCCACGCTGTGGAACATCGGCTACCATACCGAGTTCTACTGGGACGGGCGCAGTGGATCGCTCGAGGCCCAGGCCAAAGCCGCCTGGTCGGGCGGCAACATGGGCGCCTCCGGCAAGGACGGCCGGCCCAGCCTGGAGGACATCTGCGCGCGGCTCGACCAGATTGAAGGTTACCGCCAGCAGTTTCAGGCGGTGTTCGACAGCGACTGCACCCCTGACAACGTGGTCAAGGCCATCGGCGCCTTCGAGCGCACCATCGTCAGCACCAGCGCCAACTCCGCCTGGATCCGCTTCCGCGAGGGCGATGAGTCGGCCCTCAGCGAAGCTGCCCGCCGCGGCTGGACGATTTTCAGCGGCAAGGCCGCCTGCACCAACTGCCACGACGGCCTGCTGCTCACCGATCTCCAGTACCACAATGTCGGGGTGGGCTGGAACGCAGGGAAAAAAGAGTTTGAGGATGTCGGCCGTTTCAAGGTCACCGAGAACGAGACCGATGTGGGGGCTTTCAAGACCCCTACTCTGCTCGACATCGCCAACTCCACCCCCTACTTCCACAACGGCCAGGCCGCCACGCTGGAAGAAGCGGTCGACGGCATGCTCGGCGGTGGCATCAAGAACCCGCACCTCGACACCGCCAACCTGGAGCCGCGCAAGCTGACGAAGGAGGAGAAGGCTGATCTGCTGGAGTTCCTGCGCTCCCTTTCGGTCAACTACACCATCCAGGAACCGGCGCTGCCTCGATAACGCCGCCGCACCCCATTGGCTCGGTCGAGCTAAAGGAGAGATCTGCCAGATGAATCCGAAAAAGGACAAAGCGCTGCGCGAACACCTGCTCTACCTGCTGCGCGGCGGAGGCGCCCACCTCAACTTCGAGGCCGCCGTGGCTAACCTGCCGAGCAAGCTGAGGGGGGCCAAGCCGCCCCGCGCGGCTCATTCGCCCTGGCAGATTCTCGAACACATGCGTTTGGCCCAGTGGGACATCCTCGACTTCTGCCGCAACCCAGACTACACCGAGCGCGAGTTCCCGGGCGATTACTGGCCCAAAACGCAAGTGCCGCCGGACCCTGCTGCCTGGGAGAAAAGTGTCAAGGCCTTCCGCGCCGACCTCAGAGCGATGGAGAAGTTAGTGGCTGACCCCAAGACTGACCTCTTTGCCCGCATTCGCTGGGGCGACGGCCAGACTATCCTGCGCGAGGCTCTGCTGGTGGCTGACCACAATGCCTACCACCTGGGTCAACTGGTGACGGTCCGCCGGCTGCTGGGCGCCTGGCCCGCCCAGTAAGCAACAATGCTCGGAGGGTTTCCTCCTAGGTGAGACCGAGCCGGGAAGCGAGCGTGCAGGCCCGGGCAGCAGGCGCGGAGGAAAGCGGAACCGAGCGCTCTTGCAGTTGCGAGTGGACCTCGTACACCAGGCGAAAATCGTTCACCAGCCGGACTGCCCTCGAATAGGTCAGGTTCGCCTGGCGCTCCATCACGGTGAAAAACCTTGTCGCGCTCGATTCGTCCGCGCGCACACCCACACCCGCCACCGCCAACACACTCTCTACCAGAAGCAGCGATAGCAGCGCTGTCGTCAGGCCGAGTGCTAGCCGCGGCCGAGGCTGCACCAACCTCCGCAGTTCCTCCGCTGCGGCGTCGCTGACTTGCCGTAAGGTTTCGACTGTGCTTTTCTTCGCCATTTGCCGATTAGACGAAGCAGGGTTGAAATGGTTTGTTCCCTGACGCAGCCCCTGTTAACCAATTGATATGACAGACGTTACTGGTGGGCCTTGGGTTAGCTGGTCTCGGGGCAGCCTTTGTCCCAGGTAGCAAGCAGCAGGACCTTGCTCTTGGAAGGGGTGAGGTGGATATAGAAAATCTGACAGCCGTCCTCGACCTCGAAGAAATTCTTGCGGCGAGGATCAGCCTTGGCCGGCGCTCCGGTAGCCAGCAGTTCCCGGAGTTTTTCTACCGTGGCGGCAGGATACTTGCGCAGGTTGTCAATGATCGGCATCCGCTCCAACCGCAACCGCATCGCCTTTCTCCTTCTCCCGGCAATACGAGGCTAACGCCTGAAAGGTTCCTTGCCTGCCCCAGGTCGATTAGACGCCGCCCCGCCGCAAAGGTTGCCGGGTTTCCCGGCGCGGGAAAACTATTGACACTTACTTTCCCGAGCGCTAGCTTCTAGACCGAAGCGCGAGAAAAACAGCCCGCGCCCACACCGGTTGAGGCAGCGTCTCTGGATCCTCAACCCTGCGCCCGGAAGCAAGGAGCGCAACGCTGGAAGGAGCCGCCTCCATGAAGCTGACCATCGGCGTACGCGAAGTCCAAGGGGTCACCGTGCTGGACTTGAACGGGAAGCTGGTTCTGGGAGAGGAATGCAACAGCCTGCGCCAGCACGTCTCGGAGCTGCTGGCTGCCGACAAGAAGAAAATCCTCCTCAACATGGCCGAGCTGACACACACCGACAGCTCCGGCATCGGCATCCTGGTTGAAGCCGTCGTGCTGTCGGCCAAGCAGGGGGCGCAGTTGAAACTGGTCAACCTGGGCCGCGTGCTGCGCAACACCCTCTCTGTCCACCGCCTGCTGCCGGCCTTCGAGGTGTTCGACAGCGAGGAGGCCGGCCTGGCCAGCTTCCGCTAGAGCTGATTGCATAACCTATTCCGAGGCTCAACCGCGCTGTGCTCTGGCGGATTTTCTGGTTCTGAACCGGCTGCTGAAGCTATCGTCGAAAAAGCCGCTGCAATCCTGCGGGCTTGCGCTACAATCGCTCCTAAGGCAGCGGGGCTTACATGCTTCGGCGCACGCAAACCGAATTCGAGCCCGCCTACCTCCGCCTCTACGAATCCGGTGAGCTGGCGCAGCGAGTGGAGCGCGCCCTGGCTTTGCTGGCCGACTGCACCCTTTGCCCCCGTGACTGCCACGTCAACCGCCGGGCCGACAAGTTTGCCGTCTGCAAGACCGGTCGCTACGCGGTGGTCAGCAGCTACTTCGCCCACTTTGGCGAAGAAAACTGTCTCCGCGGCTGGAACGGCTCCGGGACGATTTTCCTTTCCTGGTGCAACCTGCGCTGCGTCTTCTGCCAGAACTTCGACATCAGTTGGCAGGGCGGCGGCCGAGCCGTTGCTCCCGAAGAACTGGCGGCGATGATGCTGCGGCTGCAAGAGCGCGGCTGCCACAACATCAACTTCGTCACCCCCGAGCACGTCGTGCCTCAGATTCTGGAAGGGCTGCTGCTGGCGGTTGAGCGCGGCCTGCGCCTGCCGCTGGTGTACAACACCGGCGCCTACGACTCGCTCGACTCCATCGAGCTGATGGACGGCATCGTCGACATCTATATGCCCGATTTCAAGTTCTGGGACCCAGAAGCGGCCTGACGTTACCTGAAAGCGCCCAACTACCCCGAGGCCGCGCGCCACGCCATCAAAGCCATGCACCAACAGGTCGGCGACTTGGTGCTGGACGAAAACGGCCTGGCTCAGCGGGGGGTGCTCCTGCGCCACTTGGTGATGCCCGGCAGCCTGGCCGGCACACGAGAAATCATGCAGTGGGTGGCGCGCGAGTTGAGTCCCGACACCTACGTCAACGTCATGGCGCAGTACAATCCCGCCGGCAAGGTCTCCCCCCAACAGTATGTAGAGATCAATCGGCCCCTCGCCAGCGATGAATACCAGGAGGCGCTTGCCGTTGCCCGGGCCGCCGGCTTGCGTCGCCTGGACTCCCGCTCGGCTGCGCGTGTCCTGGCTTGAGGCCGACGACGGGCGTTCCTTTTTCCCCCGCCAGCTTGACTCCATGCCCTCTTGACTCAGCTTGGCAAAGAGGACAGACTTGTTATACCGGGATTGAGGGAATTCTTGCCATGGCCGCCTTGAGGGTTAAGGTTATTGTGGGTCCCACCAAAGTCGCAGGCTCGCTTGGCCGTATGGTCGAGTTCCCCGATGGCCGCGTCATCACGCAGATTTGGACTGGTTCCCGCTGGGTGACCGACCGCACCAAGGTCGTTTCTGTGCTCAAGGGCAAACGGGCGGGGAAGGATACGATGGCCAGCTTCAACCTGCCGGAATCGGACAAGACCCCGGGCGAGTTGCCCTGAGCCTCTAGAAGCCATTTCAAGACTGACTGAGCTGCCTCAACAGAAGGGGCTCGGAGAACCTCAGGGGCTAAAGCCCCGCGTATTGGGCGGCTTTCTCGGCACGGCTCCTTCGACTCCGCTCAGGACAAGTGAAGCCGTGCCCTTCCTGGTGCGCCAAATCGCGCGGTTTTGAAATAGGGCTCTAGCAGACCTCATTGTTCAGAGGTTCCGAAGCTCATTCCGTAGTCCGGAAAAGATTTTCCTTGCGCTGTGGCCGTGAATTCTAGATAGTCTATTCGGTTAATAGAGTATGCTCTCCCGGAAAGCCAAATACGGACTCAAGGCCCTGCTGGCCCTGGCCCGCGTCCACCCGGAGCCGCCCCTGCTCATCTCCGCCATCGCCGAGCGCGAGTC
>DATEUS010000119.1:0-2379 GCA_035282985.1 Candidatus Acidiferrales bacterium | reverse complement strand
CCGCCAAAGATGCGTTGAGAGGGTTTTTGCTTGTCCTTTTCTGCCTGGGTCTCCTTGCCTTTCTCGGGTGGTTTCTTGTCCTGCTGGCCACCCTGAGCCAGGACGACGGTGGCCACCAGGATGCCCACCAAGAAAACCAGGGACGGGCGGAAATGATGGCGCAAGGCGGACGGTGGTGTCATATCAGCGCTTCTCCCCAATGGATTTCACGGCAGCGTATAAACCTTGGTTTTCTGCTCGCGGCCACGGATGGTGACCTCGCCCAGCAAGCGCACGGGCAAATCAGTGCCGAGCGCCGTCTGCGTGCTTTCGCTGAGAATGACGCTGGTGCCGTATTCTTTGTTCATAGATTCCAAGCGTGAGGCCACGTTGACAGTATCGCCCAAGACGGTGAACTCAATTTTCTTGCCGGCGCCCAAGTTGCCGAACACAGCCTCCCCGGTGTTGATGCCGATGCCGATGCTCAGCTCGGGCATCCCTTGGGTGCGCCAATTCTGATTCAAGTCTTCCAGTTTGGCAAGCATTCTAGAGGCCGCCGACACCGCCAGGCGAGCGTGGCGGTCGGCGTCCCCGAAGGCGCCCCAGTAGCAGAGCATGCCGTCGCCGATAAACTTGTCCACTACGCCGTCGTGCTCAAAGACAATCTCAGTCATGGCGTCGAGATAGCGGTTCAGAATATCCATCACTTCCGCCGGGGGGCGCCGCTCGGACATCTTGGTGAAGTTGCGGACATCGGAGAACATCACCGTGATCACCTGCCGCTGGCCGCGCAACTGGTCGGGGCCACCATGGGCGAGAATGTGGTCCACCACCCGGGGAGACATGTAGCGCGACAAGGTCTGGCGCGTCTTGCGTAGTTCGCGACCCGTGGTGACGTAGCGCGTCAGGCTCTGGCCGGTGAATCCGACTGCCAATGTGAGCAGGGGGGCCGCCAGCGGCAACCAGACCTCCCAGCGGGCGAAGGCCCACACGCTCACGGAGGTGTAGAGAGCCGCCACTGCCACCGCCGCCAGCGAGCCAATCGCGGCCGAGCGAAACCCCCACACGATGGCCACGGACAAGCCGACAAAGAGAATCACCAGAAGGTGCGGGACGTAAGGCTCCGGCTCGGCGATGGCGCGCTGCCGGAGCAGGCTGTCAAGGGCCGTGGCGTGAACCAAGAAGCCCGGCGTGACCGGCGCCACTGGAGTGGCAAAGAAATCAAAGGCACCCAGAGCGCTGGCGCCGATGATGACGATCTTGTCCTGGAAATCTTCGGCCTTGAAGTGGCGCTGCCCCGGCGGACACACCTCGGGGAACACCGAGCAGGTCACCTTCCACAGCGGCAGGCGGGGAAAAGCGGTCGGCTGGGGCCGCCAGTGCGGAACCAGCAGCCCCTGGCGGGTCACCGGCACCCGCAAGGAGCCCCAGCGGAACTCTCGTCGGGTCAACTGCACGGGAGCCTGACCGGAAAGGTCACGGGCCTGGGCAACAGAGGCGAGGGCCAGCGAAGGATAGTAGCGGTCGTTCCACCGATAGACGAGGGCCACGCGTCGTATGGTGCCGTCCGGGTCGGGGATAGCGGTGATCGAGCCGAGCCCGCGGGCGGCGTCCGCCAGCGAGGCCAGGGGTGGATCGAGCTTGAAACGCTCGGGGGAAAGGTTGGTCAGGCCCACCTGGTCGGACAGCGGAATCGCCCCGGGGAGTTCCGCTGGCAAGGACTCGGCCTGCCCCGCCGCTTGACCGGCTTCGTACTGGACGAAGGCGGCCGACAGAACCACATTGCCGGCCGCCGCGATTGCTTGGGCAAACTCGCCGTCCACCTGGTCACTTTCGCGCCCGGCAAAGACGACGTCGAAGACAATCAGACGAGCGCCACCGGCGTGGAGATACTTGACCAGTTCGGCCCAGAGGAGCCGCGTCCAGGGCCAGCGCCCGATGGCGTCGCGCAGGGCGGCGAAGCTGGGATTGTCAATGTCGATGATGACGATTTCCGCCGGCGGCGGCTGGCGGGGCGGGGCCCACTGCACCCGCAGGTCAAAGCTGCGATTCTCCAGAAAATCAAAGCTGCCCAGGGCCAGGCCGATTTCGCAGGCGAGGAACACACCCAGGGCGGTCAGGGCGGCGAGGATGACTGTGCGCATTCGCTGCATGGCTAGAGGCGGCGATCCTGCACGGGCCAGGCCCGGGCCAACCCGGATTGAGGATCGAAGTGTATTATGCAAGAAAAGGAAAAGTGAGGCCAGCCGCTGGCGTGGCCGCGTAGTAGCGGTTCGGTAGGTGGTGGACGCGGGGGGATTCGAACCCCCGACCCCCTGGTTGCAAACCAGATGCTCTCCCAGCTGAGCTACGCGCCCGTCCTCGCTGTGCCGGTGGCCAGTCGCTGGGCCGCGGAGATGG
>DATEUS010000118.1:0-3449 GCA_035282985.1 Candidatus Acidiferrales bacterium | reverse complement strand
CGAGCGGGGGCTCGACATCGATGAATTCGCGCCGCGCATCTCCTTCTTCTTCAATGCCCACAGCAATTTCTTCGAGGAGGTGGCCAAGTTCCGCGCGGCCCGCCGGTTGTGGGCGCGGCTGGTGGAGGAGCGTTTTCATCCAAAGAACAAGCGCTCGCTGATGCTGCGCTTCCATGCGCAGACAGCAGGCTCCACCCTGACGGCACAGCAGCCCGACGTCAACGTGGTGCGAACGACGTTGGAGGCGCTGGCGGCGGTGCTCGGCGGCTGCCAGTCCCTGCACTGCAACGCCAAGGACGAGGCCCTGGGGCTGCCGACCGCCGAGGCGGCTCTGCTGGCTCTGCGCACCCAGCAGGTCATCGCTCACGAGAGCGGAGTGGCCGACACGGTCGACCCGCTGGCCGGTTCGTATTTCCTCGAAACCCTGACGGACGAGATTGAGCGGCGGGTGCGAGCCTACCTGGAGCAGATCGAACAGATGGGGGGCATGCTAGCTGCGGTCGAGAAGGGCTACGTGCAGCGCGAGATTCAACAGGCGGCCTTCGAGTACCAGCAGGCGGTGGAAGCCGGCGAGCAGGTCGTGGTGGGCGTGAACAAGTTCACGGTGGCGGAGGAGACGGCTGTGCCCACGTTGCGGATTGAGCCTGAGATCGAGCGCGCGCAGGTGGAACGGCTGCGGAGGCTACGGGCCGCCCGCGATGCGGCTCGGACGCGCCAGGCGCTCGAACGCGTCGAAAGAATTGCGCGCAGCGAGCAGAACCTGATGGCGGCCATTCTGGAAGCGGTCGAGGCGTACGCGACGGTGGGAGAGATTTCCGACGTCTTGCGTCGCGCCTTCGGGGAGTACGAAGAAAAGGTCGTGATCTAGAAGCCGTTGCATAACCTCACTTGGCGGGTCAGGGCTTCAGCCCTGACATGAGAAAGCCAGAAAAAGCAGGGGCTTTAGCCTCTGAGGCCTCACTGCAAGCAGGTTATGCAACAGGTTCTAGGCGGAGGTGCTTTGTGCCGGCTCTCCGGCCAGGCCCAACTGCTCGGCGATTCCGCGCATGGCTTCCAGGCAGAAAGCGATGTGGTCGTCGAGCTCAACGCCCAGCTCGGCCGCGCCCCGGCGGATGTCCTCACGGTTGACGGTGCGGGCGAAGGCCTTGTCCTTCATTTTTTTCTTCACCGAGGAAACCTCGACTTCCGGCAGGCTCTTGTTCGGCCGGACCAGCGTGACCGCAGTGATCAAACCCGCCAACTCATCGCAGGCATAGAGCACCTTTTGCAGCGGCGTGTTGCGAGGCACATTCATGTAATCGGCGTGGGAGAGGATGGCCTGGATGATCTCTTCGGGATAACCGGCAGCGCGGAGGATCTTAGAGCCTTCAAGAGGATGGTCTGGCGCCTGCGGGTAGCGCTCGTAGTCGAAGTCGTGCAGCAGGCCCACCACCCTCCAGGTTTCTTCGTCGGCACCGAATTTGCGAGCGTAGGCGCGCAGACAAGCCTCCACCGCCAAGGCGTGCTTACGCAGGCTGTCGTTCTGGGTGTACTGGCACAAGAGCCTCCAGGCTTCTTCTCGGTTAACCATCCTTGCCCCCGATAATGATATGGGCCCAACAACCAGCCCCTGGTCTTGGTTTTTTTCAGCTCCGGTCAGGATAGCACAGATGGGGAGGGAACAGAGCGTGCCGTCGCAGGTATAGGATTTCCCGCAAGTTACTCTTTTACTTTCAAGCACTTCCAAGAATGGTCCTCATTAGGACTATTTTCCTATTGTTGCCATAGGAGGGGAGGCCCAAGAATCACCCCGGGTTCTTGGGGAACCCAATACTCTGTCGATAGGAGACTGAGGGATGCGTCGCATACTTGTGTCTTTGCTGTTTGCGTTGTTGCTGGTATGGAGTATAGTTGGGCTGAAAAACATCGCGGCTCAGCACACCGGCTGGGACAAGCCGGTAATGGTGGCCGGTGGCGGGTTGCCACCGCCGCCCCCGCCGCCGCCGTCTGGAAGCTAGGCCCAAGGTCTGAACCTGCTGGTCTAGTTCCCGGCGGCCCACGCGCTGCAGCCGGGGACTAGACCAGGATGGGCGCCTACGAACTTGTTGTCCTGTGGTTCAGCGTTGCCTTGTCGTTGGCGACAATCGCTGTCTGTGTTTGGAAGAGACTCATTCTTCAGTACGTCCTCCTGAACCTGTATCTCTTCGCCAACCTCTCCCTAACGCTCGGCGGCTACTACATCTATTCCTTCTTTGGCTATGATTCTTTTCAGTATTTTTACTTTTACTACACCACCGATGCGGTCCAGAACATCGTCGGCTATATCCTGATCGGGAGCCTGTTTGACCGCCTCCTGCGGGGGTCCATTTTTCACAAGTATGTCCGTCCCACTCTGATCCTGACCTTCCTCCTCATTGTGGCTGTCTCTGCGCGCTTCCTCTCCGCAAACCTCGAGCGCTTCTATTCGACGTTTGTTTTCGAGTTCCAGCAGAACATGTATTTCATCGGCGTGCTGTTGACCTTCCTGCTCTGGATCTCGATGGGCTACCTGCAGGCAGAGAGCCGCCGCTTCGTCTTGCTGGTGTCCGGCCTGGGCATCTATTTCTCCTCCCATGCAGCCACTTACGCCATGCAGTTCTTGTTCCCTGGCTCGATACCAGTTCTTATCAAGGTTCCGCCGTTGGCCTACTGCTTCATGGTCCTGCTGTGGTTGTACACCTTCTCACGTGTTCCCGAGGGCGAACCCGCCGCCGCGAGACCGACTCAGCCTCAGTCGCGCGAGGCGGCGCTGCATTTACAGATCGAGCGTTAGTGAGGAGACTATGTCAGCGACAGTCGTGAGCGTTTTCATCCTGGCCAGTTCAATTTTCCTGCTGTTCTTGTGGCTGCGGTCAGCTACCCAGTCGATTCTGCGCCAGCGTTTTGAGCACCGCTACAGCGAGGAAGTGGCGGAAGCCAACCAGTTAGAATTTCTGGCCATCCGCGAGGCTCTGCGCGGGAATCCGGCGGCGGTCAGCGAGCACGACGATGTGCTGGACGCCCTTGAGCGCGACTACGAAGCCCTCAGTTACCTGCTGCGCAACGCCGCCACCTTGCACGTGGGCCGCTATTCCCCTTCCGAGCGCCTGCTCCTCTTGGACTTCCAGTTGCTGCGGCTGCGGGCGCGGATAGCCCGTGCCCTGGGAGTGGGGAACTGGCGCTCCGTTCTGTTGGAGATGACCACAATTCTCGAATACTTCGGCAACGTGGTGGGGCAGCGCCTGGCGACATTCCCGGGCCGCGTGCTGTCACAATAGCCGAGTCCTAGCTTTCCCCTTCACGTCCAACCTTCCTTCGCCCTCCGCATCTGAAAGATAGGAAGGAGAGTCCAGCGGGGGGCGACCGGCGAACAGGCGAAACGCGTTCACCAGGCGTGTGCCCGGCACTAGGGACGCCGCCTCTCAGCGGGCTGGCTTCGGCGGGGCCGCCAC
>DATEUS010000117.1:0-9541 GCA_035282985.1 Candidatus Acidiferrales bacterium | reverse complement strand
CGGGTGACGAACTTCACCAGCGGGCAGGGCCTGGTGTTGATGAAGGAAGTGCTTTATGTCATCTCCGGCAAGCGCCTGCCGGTGGTTTTTCACATCGGCGCCCGGGCGATGACCTCGCAGGCGCTCAACATCCACTGCGGCCACGACGACGTGATGGGCGTGGCCGACTGCGGCTGGGGCATGCTCTTCGGCCGCAACGCCCAGGAAGCGGCCGACCTGGCCCTGATTGCTCGCCGGGCGGCGGAAGATTCCGAGACCCCCTTCTTCAACGTGCAGGACGGCTTCCTCACTACCCACACCGTGGAGAGTTTGTACCTGCCGGAGCCGGAGATGATGAAGGAATTCATCGGCCTGGCCAGCGGCAAGCTGCACCGGCTGTTCGATCCCACCCGACCGCTGCTGAGCGGCCCGGTGCAGAACCAGGACAGCTACATGAAGGGCAAGGTGGCCCAGCGCTATTTCTACGACCGCGTTCCCGAGGTGTTGGCCGCCGCCTTTGTGGAGTTCGAGCGCCTCACCGGCCGCCGCTACGGCTTCGTCGATACCTACCGGCTGGACGACGCCGACTACGCCCTGGTGGGCATGGGCTCGATGATGGAGACGGCCGCCGCTACCGCGGACTGGCTGCGAGACGAGCGAGGCCTCAAGGTCGGAGTGGTGCACGTCACCTCCTTCCGTCCTTTCCCCGGCCCGCAACTGGTGGCGATGCTGCGCAACTGCAAGGGTGTGGCCATCCTGGAGCGGATGGACAATCCGCTGGCGCAGTCGAATCCGCTGGCGGCGGAAATCAAGGCCGCCTTCAGCGAAGCTGTGGCCGGCGCCGCCGGCTACCCCAAGACTGAGCAGATGCCCAACTTCTTCTGCGGCATTGGCGGGCTTGGCGGGCGCGACATCCGTCCCGGCGATTTCGTGGCCATCGCCGAAGCCCTGGAGCGAGAAGCCCGCGGCACCTTTGTGATCGGCATCCGGCACCCGCTGGCGCTGGAGCGTTCGCTGGATCCGGACGTGCGACCGCGGCAGGCCTTCAGCCTGCGCGGGCACTCGATTGGCGGGTTCGGCTCGGTGACCACCAACAAGGTGATTGCCAGCGTGTCCGCTGATGTTTTTGGCAAGAAGGTGCAGGCCTTCCCCAAGTACGGCTCGGAGAAGCGCGGCCTGCCCACCAACTACTACTTGACCGTGGCCGACGACCCTATGCGCCTGCACTGTGAGCTGGCCCACGTGAACCTGGTGGCGGTGCACGATCTGGGCGCGTTTGAGCAGGGCGACCCATTGGCCGGCCTGCACAAAGGTGGGGCGCTCTTCCTGAACACCGACAAGCCGGTGGACCAGGCCTGGGCGGCCCTGCCGTCGCTGGCCCGGCAGCGCATTCGCGACCTAGGCGTCCGTGTCTATGCGCTCGATACGCTGGCCATCGCTCGCGAGCTCGCGCCCTCGGCTGAGCTCAGTCTGCGCATGCAGGGCATCGCCCTGCTGGGCGTCTTCCTGCGCATCTCTCCTTTCCGCGAAGAGAAGGGGCTGAGCGAGGCGGACCTCTATGCCACCGTGGAGAAGTCGCTGGAGAAATACTTCGGCAAGCGCGGCGCCGCCGTGGTGGAAGCGAACCTGAAGGCGGTGCAGCGCGGCTTCCGGGAAGTGCAAGAAGTGCCGGTGTCGGCGAGCGCCGAGACGGTTGCCACCGGGCCGGCGCGTCTGCCGGTCTTGAGCGGTCCCTCGCAACCCGACGAAGGTGACGGCCGCGTGCTGCGCCCGGAGGTGTTCTGCCGCGTGATGGACATCTATACCGGCGGTGATGAGGCCGAATTGGAGGCTGACCGCGACGTGGCCCGCAGCTTGATGACGGCGGCCAGCGCCGCCCGGCGCGACTTCACCCACCTGGCGCCGGACATTCCCGAGTTCATTCCTGACCAGTGCGTGGGCTGCATGGAGTGCGTCAACGAGTGCCCCGACAGCGCCATCCTGGCCAAGGTGGCCGAGCCGGCGGTGCTGGAGCCGAAGCTGGCCACGGAACCCGAGGAAGCAACCCGCGAGCGTCTCCGCCAGCAGTGGACGCAGACGCAGAAGTTCTTCAGCCTGCCGGAAAAGAAGGGTGAGCAGGGCGGGCTGTTCGCCCTGGCCATCGACCCCACCAAGTGCAAAGGCTGCGGCGAGTGCGTGGAGGTATGCGGCAGCCACCAGGCCCTACGCATGGTCAGCAAGACGCCGGAGGGATTGGCGTGGCACCAGAAGAGCCTGGCGCTGCTGAACCGCGTTCCTTCGACTCCCAAGCGCTTCTTGAGCGAGAAGGCCCTGGGCGACATGATGTTGAGCGAGGAGGCTTGGCTCTATTCCGGCGGCGCCGGGTCCTGCATGGGCTGCGGCGAGGCCAGCGCCATTCGCATGCTGCTGGCTGCCACCGGCTTCGTTTACGGTCGCGACAACATCGGCCTGGTGGCCGCCACCGGTTGCAACAGCGTCTTCGGCTCCACTTATCCCTTCAACCCCTTTGCGGTGCCGTGGACCAACTCGCTGTTTGAGAACGCTGCCGCGGTGGCGATGGGGATTCGCGGCCACTGGGACCAGTTGGGCTGGCAGAACAAGCGGCTCTGGGCCTTGGGCGGCGACGGGGCCATGTATGACATCGGCTTCCAGGCGCTGTCGCGGATGCTGGCCTCGGGGATGGACATCAAAGTCATGGTGCTCGATACCCAGGTCTATTCCAACACCGGGGGACAAGCCTCCACCGCCACCTTTGCGGGTCAGGAAGCCAAGATGGCCGCTATCGGCAAGGCGGTGTCGGGGAAAGTGGAGCGGCGCAAGGAGCTGGCCCTGCTGGCCACCATGCACCCGCACGTCTTTGTCGCCCAGACCACCCCGGCCCACATCAACCACTTCTACAAGGCGGTGATGGAAGCCAACGCCTTCCCCGGCCCGGCGGTGGTGGTGGTCTACAGCCCTTGCATGCCGGAGCACGGCATCGGCGACGACCAAGCCTCGCACCAGGCCAAGCTGGCGGTGGAGTCGCGCACCTTCCCCCTGTTCATCTACGACCCACGCAAGGGTGAGTACTTGAAGGAACGGTTCGACCTCAAGGGTAACCCCGCCCTCAAGGAAGACTGGTACAAGAACCCCAAGACCGAAGAGACCATTGATTTCGTCTACTTCGCCCGCACCGAGGGCCGCTTCCGCCGCCACTTCAAGAACGGCGAGCCCGCACCGGCCCTGCTGGCGGGGCAGGAAGACCGGCTGAAGAACTGGCGGCTGCTGCAGGAACTGGCCGGCCTGCGCTAGGCTCGGAAAAGCCAAACCAACCTCAGCGGAGTGAACAGGTCTCCCTCCCGTTTGGAGGAGGTGCACCCCCCTATTCGGGCGGGCGTAAAGTCCGCCCCTACATCAGGCACGTTTTGTTTCCCGGTTTGGAAGAGGTGCTCCGCACCCGCCACTCCGGAGGTGGGGCTAGTGGTAAGAACTCGACGTCTCAGCTCGGGGAGCCGTCCCCGGGGGCAGAGCTTCGTACTTGGAGGCGCACTTGGCCTGGACCTGCTCGGCCACAAAAAGGTTGTCCTGCCCGTAGCGGCCGGTCACCACCGCCTCAGCATCATCCACCAGCGTGTCGGGCAGAGGTTCAGTGCCGGTGTAGACCACCGGCAGCCGGTCGTTCTCTTGGTAGAGGGTAAAGAGGACTCGGCCTTGCTGGCGGCGGATGGAACCGGGCACGACATTGCCAGCTACGCGCAGGCGCAAGGAATAGGCGGCCTCGCCCTGGGCGCGGAGTTCAGGTAGGGTGAAGTAGTAGGTCTTGCTCTCCTGGTAGCCGCTGATGCCGAGCCAGGCCAGCACGGCCAGGATGATCAGCGCGCCCACGATAAACTTGCTCTTTTGCGCGGTCATAGTTTTCTGGGGAAACCTGCGGCGTTGTACCCTGGCGCCGCTACGCCGCCTGTTTTTGGCCGGTGTGGACGGCCTTGTCGAGCATGCGGCTGATCTCGTCGAGCGGGGTGTAGCTGGTGAAATAGTCAAAGGCGCCGTAGGTCATGGCGGCCAGATAGAGATTCATGTCCGCCGCCGTCGACATCACCACCACCGGCACCTCGTCCTTCAGGGCTTTCAGGCAGGAGAGCGCGTCCTGGGCCGCTTCCTTCTCCTGCGGCATCTGCAGCAGGACGACGCTGGGCCTCCAACGGGAGAACGCGGGACTGACTTCACGCAGGGCGATGTAGTTGAAGTTGTAGCGGCCGCTCTCCTGCAACCGCTCAAAGACGGGGCTGAAGGGCATGCGCGAGCCCACCACCAGCACTCGCGGCAGCCTCCGCTCCGCGCTTCTCTCCGACCGGTTTTCGGATGTGACCTGGGTCGTCACCATCGCTCGCCTCCTGTGGCCTCATCAAGCAGACCACACTTCCGCCACCACTGGTGCACGCTGCATACCGCAGGGCCGGCTACAGGAGCGCAACAACAAGTACCATTGTTTCAAAAGGTTAGCAAGGGCTCGGACCGACGAGAGCCACGAAGGCGATGGGTTCAGGAGCGCAGTCTGGGTCTTTTACCCCAAAGCGGCGTCGCCGGCCGCTTTGGGAAGCAGACCCTTCACCTTTTCGACCAGGATGTCCGGGTCGTAGATCGGCTTCTGCAGGTAATCGTCGGCGCTGGAAGTTTCCAGGAAGCGCTCGCGGTCGCCCACCATGGCGTGAGCGGTGGCAAGCAGGATAGGGATATGGCGAGTTTGCGGATCGCTCTTGAGCAGGCGAGAGAGTTCCAGGCCATCGATGGGCCGGTTTTGGTAGGTGAAGCTGGCCAGTGAGACATCGAGCAGGATCAGATCGACCCTGCCGGTGCGCGCGTGCTCGAGGACTTCGTCGGCGGTGTGGCCGTGCACGGAGTTGAATTGCCCGCGCCGCTCCAGCGCCAGGGCATAAAACTTGGCCACGCTCTGGTTGTCTTCGACGATGAGGACGGTGGCCATGGGGGCTAATCCTGAGGCGCCAGTGTGCTCAAGACCTTTTGCATGGTGGCCAGCAGCGCCGCCGGCTCGACCGGCTTGCGCAGAATCGGGGGCAGGGGATGGAGGTCGCGCCGGATCAGCTCGACCGCGGCGGTGTCGGGCTCGTGGCCGGTGACCAGGATGGACGGCAGGGAAAAGCGATTGTGCAAGACGGAAATCAAGTCGATTCCATTCCCGTAGGTCAGAGTGGTGCTGACGGGCAAGACCCAATCCACCAGCGCCACCGCGGGTCCGAAGCGCTCGGCGGCGTCGAGGGCGTCGGCAAAGGTGCCGGTGGTGACGACGGCGAAGCCTTCACGCGCCAGCACCTGCTTGAGGTATTTGCGGAAGCCGGGGTCGTTGTCCACCACCAGGATGCGCGTGCCGTCGGCGGGGCCGGCGATGCGAAGGGTGTCGTATTCGGCCCGGTGGGGGCGGTCTTCCACGGGCACGTGGATGGGGATGGTGAAGCGGACGGTGGTGCCCAGGCCCGTGCCCGGGCTTTCCAACTGGATGAAACCGCCCATCATCTCCACCAGCCGGCGGCTGATGGCCAGCCCCAGACCGCTGCCGCCGTGTCGGCGCGTAAAGCTGGTGTCCACCTGCTTGAACTTCTCGAACACCACGGTCTGCTTCTCCGCCGGGATTCCCATGCCGGTGTCCTGCACCTCGATGAGGACGTGGCCGGCCACGCGGTCGGCGCGGGCCCGCAGGCTGACCCAGCCTTCGTCGGTGAACTTCACGGCATTGCCCAACAGGTTGATGAGAACCTGGCGCAGGCGGTGGGAATCGGCGTGCACCGCCGGCAGCTCGGCGGCGGTGTCGTCCACCAGTTTCAGCCCCCTGGCGTCGGCCTGCACCTTGACCACGGTCAGCACCTGGTCAAACAAGGGGCGCATCTCCACCCGCTCCAGGTTGAGCTTGAGCTTGCCGGCTTCGATGCGGGCGATGTCGAGGATGTCGTTGACGATGCCTAACAGATGCTGGCCGCTTTCAAACACATCGGCCAACAGCTCCCGCTCCTCCTCCGGGCTCTGGCAGAGGTCGTCCAGGATGAGCTTGGTGAAACCGAGGATGGAATTGAGCGGGGTGCGCAACTCGTGTGAGGTGTGGGCCAGGAACTCGTCCTTCACCCGGCTCAGCTCGGCCAGCTCCAGGTTGGCGGCCTCCAGGCGGGTGTTCAGCTCGCGCAATTCGCGCACGCTGGTTTCGAAGTAGGACTCGCACATCAGGTTCAGGTCAAGGTCGAGGACCTTGTTCAGGGAGCGTTTGGTGGCGGCGGCGCGCTCGAGGTCGGGCAGGACGCGGTCAACGGTGTCCAGCAGGAAGATGCGAACCACGTCCATGGCGCTGATCACATATTTCTGCGGCACCCCGACGCGGACGTGCCGGCGGCCGATGTGGGTGCGATCAGCGGCGTAGTCTTCGTCATAGCGTCCGCTGAACAACCCCCGGGCCCAGTCTTGCAGCGTACCCTTCAGGCGATTCAACTGCTCCGGCCCGCTCAGGACCCGGGCGGCGTTGGGATGCTCCAAGATTTTGCGGTAAAAGAGTTCCGCCAGAGCGGCCAGGTGGGGTTCCAGGGCGGGCCCGATCGCGGCCAGCCGCTGGGCGTCGGCCTCGTCCAGGCCGACATAACTCTTCATTTCGTTCAAGAAATCGTCCATGCCAGCTTGCCCTAGCGCCCTGAGCTAGCCATAATGCCTGTATTCATCATAGCATTGGCAACGGGCCGTCCGGGAAGTATATTGGAGTGGCATGGGTTGGGTGGAAGAATTGCGCCAGGCCTTCGGGCGGTTGCGGACGGGTGGGCCCGCACAGGTGAGCTTTGCGGCCCGGTCGGACGTGGTGGGGGAACTGGGCCGGGAATTCAACGCCCTGGCCTCTGAGCTCGCGGACTCCGGCGAGGACAGGTATACCCGCGACCAAGCCCATCGCCTACGGAATCGCCTGGCGGGCATCCTGGCGGTGTTGCACGTGCAGAGCGAAGCCGGAGAGCTGGCGGCGGAGGAACAGAGCGCCCTGAAGGAGTTGCTGTCAGAGGCGAAATCCCTGGAGGCGCGGTTGCGCCAGGGCTAGATGGCCACAACCATGGGCAAGCCGAAAATCCTGGTCGTCGACGACGAAAAGCTGGTGCGGGTGGCGCTGCAGCAGTATTTCGAGAGGCAGGGCTATCCGGTGATGGTGGCTGAGGACGCCGCCGAGGCGGACCAAATGGTGAGCCAGGAGCAGCCGCAGGCGGTGCTGCTGGATGTTCGCCTGCCCGACCGCAGCGGCATGGACTTGCTGCAGCAGTGGAAGCAGGCGGGGGTGCCGGCGGTGGTGGTGATGATGACGGCCGACCCCAAGCTGGACGACGTCAAGGCGGCCATCAAGATGGGGGCCTACGACTTCGTCTCCAAGCCGCTCGACTTCGACGAGCTGAGCATCACCCTGGCCAACGCCCTGGAGACCACTGACCTGCGCCGCGAGGTGCGCAGTCTGCGCGAGGAAGTCCGCAAGCACACCGGCTACCGCGACGTGGTGGGGGTCTCCCCCAGCATGCACGAGCTGATGGACTTCGTGCTCAAGGTGGCCCGCAGCGAGGCGGGCACCATCCTCATCACCGGCGAGAGCGGCACCGGCAAGGACCTGCTGGCCAAGGTCATCCACTACAACTCCAGCCGCGCCGACAAGGCTTACGTGGCTATCAACTGCTCGGCCATTCCCGAGACCCTGATGGAGGCGGAGCTGTTCGGGTATGAGAAAGGAGCCTTCACCGACGCCAAGGCGATGAAGCGTGGACTGTTCGAAGTGGCCGACCAGGGCACGCTGCTGCTGGACGAGATCAGCGAGCTCTCGCCTTTCCTCCAAGCCAAGCTGCTGCGGGTGCTGGAAGACCACACTTTCCGGCGGGTGGGGGGCCTGCGCGACCTGAGCGTGGACGTGCGGGTGATTGCCGCCTCCAACCGCGACATCGAGCGCGGCGTAGCCGAGAAGCGCTTCCGCGACGACCTCTTCTATCGCCTGTCGGTCATTACCCTCCACATTCCCCCGCTGCGGGAGCGCCGCGAGGACATCACCCCGCTGGCTGAATTCTTCGTCCACCACTACAGCCAGAAGTTCCGCAAGCCGATGGAGGGGATGAGCCCCGAGCTGCACCGGGTGCTGTTGAACTACGACTGGCCCGGCAACGTGCGTGAGCTCAAGAATGCCATCGAGCGGGCGATGATCCTGGAGGAGGATAAGACGCTGACGCCGGCCTACCTCCCCATTCGCGTGACTTCGCCGGAGAGCAGTCTGCTGCGTACGGCGGATCAGGAGGAGGGCGGTGAGTGGAAGGTGACGTCCGATGGCCGGCGGGTGCCGGTGTGGGAGATTCCAGCCGGGGGCACGCGGCTGGAGGAGGTGGAGCGCGTGCTGGTCGAGCAGGCGTTGAAGCAGGCGCACGGCAACCAGAGCCGGGCGGCGCGGCTGCTGGACATTAGTCGGGACGCCCTGCGCTACAAGATCAAGAAGTTTCGCCTCGAACCAACCAAGTGATACCGGGTGGCATCCAGGGAAGGTGAGGGCGATCGAAAGCTGCTTTTTTTCAGGGAGGAACGATGATGAAACCATTCTTGCTCGCCGGGTTGATGGTGGTGGTGGCCGTGGTTACGCCGTTGCTGCTCGCTGCGGGCGGCAACGCCGATGCCGGCAAAGCGGTGTACGACAAGAAGTGCGCCCTCTGCCATGGCAAGGAAGGTGAAGGCAAGGAGTCCATAGCCAAAATGATGAAGGTGGAACTGCCGCACCTGGGATCGAAAGAGGTGCAGGCCAAGAGCGACGAGGATTTGAAGAAGATCATCACTGAGGGCAAAGGCAAGATGAAGCCGGTGGCGGGCCTGAGCGACACCGACAAGAACAACGTGATTGCCTTCGTCCGCAGCTTGGCGAAGAAATAATTAAGAAGGAATCGCCGGCCGACGCGGAGAGGAAGCAGCACGCTTCCTGTAGGAAAAAGCAACACTGATTTTTCCGCTGCTGTTCACGCTTCCATTCAAACGTTAACCTGCGAAAAATTTCGCCTCGTGAGCCTTTTGCCGCACTAGCAGAGGCGAGGCGGAATCCCCTAGGAAAGCTAACCTCTTGCAGGATAAGTTGATTCCGTTTTGCCCTTGTGTGGCATCCAGGATGCAGGCTCTCGGGCGGGAGGAGCAAAGGAGGACTGGACCGTGAGGAATCTATCTGCTTGGTTACTGGTTGGGTTTGTGGTGCTGGCCCTAACTGTTCCCTCGGTCGTGGTGGCGGGCAGCAACGTCGAGGCGGGGAAGGCCGTCTATGACAAGAAATGCGCCACCTGCCACGGCAAAGAGGGTGAGGGCAAAGAGGCCATCGCCAAGACGATGAAGGTGGAGCTGCGTCATCTGGGCTCGGCCGACGTGCAGGGCAAGAGCGATGACCAGTTGAAGAAGGAGAGCATCGAAGGCACCGGCAAGATGAAGCCGGTGAAGGGCCTGAGCGACGAGGATGTCGCCAACCTGATGGCCTACCTGCGCACCCTGAAGCAGAAGTAGCCTCCTTCGCTTCCTCGAACATCCCAGCGAGCCGGGGGCCGGCGCC
>DATEUS010000116.1:0-4388 GCA_035282985.1 Candidatus Acidiferrales bacterium | reverse complement strand
TTTTGCCTTCCGCCTGGGGCTGGGCAACCAGCGCAGGTCCTTTTCCCGGGGACGAAGCCAGAAAAGGATTCTTGTACGAGCGAGCGCGGAGCGGGGACTCTGCCGCCGCTCAAGTGAACCTGCGAAGCCCCACGCGGTCCCCACAGAAAACCAACTGCAAGGAGTCAGTCGCCACTATGTTCGAGGTAGCCGTTTTGGCCGGGTTGATCGTTGCCGGCGTCGTCGTCGGAGTCTGGCGCACCAACCGGAGCACGGGCAAGAAGGATATGCCCAGCCCGTTTCAGCGCAACTAGCACCGCTAGCAGCACTCGCGCGACCGAAAACCGACAGGATTGAGTGCGGTTGCGCGCTCGGGGCTTCAGTGGCCCGGGCCGCGACCGCACTTGATTTTTTCTCTCCCCTGCCTACCGCAGGCAGGCTGCCTGCAGCCGCGCTCACTGCTGTGGGCGAAGAATGCCCGGCAACCGTCTCGGGCTTCGTGCTATCTTTTCCCTTGTGTCCGCCGGCAAGCCACTCCGCGTGTTCGCCATGCTTCCCGCTGTCTTCCTGCTGTTGGCTGGCGGGGCGGCCGCGCCGCAGAGCCAGCAGCCCTCTCAACCCCTGGAGGAAATCGCGCAGCACTTCGCCGAGAAAGAGCAGGAGTACGCCCGTGTCCACGCCCTCTACCGCTATCAGTTGAGCGTCAAGATCCAGGAGATCGGCGACGACAACCGCGTGGTGGGGGAGTTCGAGCAGGTTTCCGACGTCGACTTTGACCCTGGTGGGCGTCGCCGCGCCACCTTGCAGGGCAACCCGCGGACCGCCCTTCGCTATCTGGGCGTGACCCGCGTGGAGCTGAGCGACCTGGAATTTGTCCCCCTCTTTATCCTCGCCCCGGATGAGATTCCCAATTACGACATCACCTACCTGACGCGGGAGCGCGTAGACGAGGTCAATACCTACGTCTTCCGTCTCGCCCCCCGCGGCGTCCCCCGTCCGACTGAGCGCTTTTTCGAGGGCATCGTTTATGTGGACGCCGAGAAGCTCGACATCGTCCGCGCCCTCGGCCGCGCCCTGCCGGTGCAGAACCGGGGCGCCTTCAACGGCTACTTCCGCCGGCTGGAAATCTTCCGCGAGCCGGTGGACGACTATCTTTTCCCCACCTACGTTCGCGCCGACGACGTGATCTCCGCCGGGCAGAAACCTGTCCGCGCCCGACTCATCCTGCGCTTCAGCAAGCACGAAAAAGTAAGGGACTCCGCCCCGGCGCCCGAGCGGTAACAGCGCCAGAGGGCCGGCGCGCAGGCGAGGGACAGGGCGGGGGCTCAGTCGGCCGGGGCGGCGCCGGTCTGGTCGCCGATCTCAGCTTTGATCCCGGCCTGGAGGCGCACCAGAGGTGTGGCCACGCGGGCGGGCAGGGCCGGCATGACCCGCTGCGGGTCGCGCCAGTTGTCGATAGTGGCGACCTGCTGCACGCAGGAGACGGTGCAGCGGGGCGCGCAGTGCTTCTTGCTGTAGTACTCCCGCTGGCGCATCTCCGGTGTGTAGGCGTCGAGCGGAATGCCGGGGTAGCCGCGCTGCTGCGAGCAGTAGTGCACGAGGCCGTCTTCGCAGATGTAGAGGTAGCGCGAGCCGGCCCGGCAGCGCCATTCGTTGGGCTTGCCCTCGGCGATGTTCTTCTGGAACCAGTCCACCCGGGTGAAGTTGCGCTTCCGCAGCGTCTTGATCTCCTGGAAGATATGCTGCTCGCGCTCGCCCATCGTCTTGAGCTGGCCGTCGCCGTCGTGGATCACTCCCACCGTGCTGGCGAAGCCCAGGGCGTGGGCGCGGTGGGCGATCACCAGAGCGTCATCGGGGTTGCGCACGCCGCCGCCCACGACGGAGTTGATGTTGACCTGGAAGTCGGCGTGCTCGGCCAGCAGCACCAGCTTCTGGTCCAGCACCTTCAGGCTCTTCATGGAGACGTCGTCGGGCACCACGTTGTCGATGCTGATCTGCAGGAACTCCAGCCCGGCGCGGTTCAGCCGCTGGATGCGCTCGGCGGTGAGCAGGTAGCCGTTGGTGATGAGCCCGGCCAGGATGCCGCGGCGGCGGATGTGGCGGATGATGGCGTCCAGCTCCGGGTGCAGCAGGGGCTCGCCGCCACTGATGGTGATGACGCCCGTTCCCATCTCCGCCAGCCGGTTGATTCGCCGCAGCATCTCCTCGGTGGGAACGGGTTTGGAGTAGTCGTCCCACTCGTTGCAGTAGGAGCAGGAGAGGTTGCAGCGCCGGATGGGAATGATGTGCGCCAGCAGCACGTGTCGCTTGAAGAGGAAGCCCCGAATGATCTCCCGCCAACTGCGGAAGAACCGGTGCCAGCCCAGCAGTGTGCGCCCGGTGCGCTTCAGAATCGACATTGGCTTGCCTGCGCTGTCCCCTGGGGCAGATGAACCCCTACGCAGCAGTGTACCCGCCTTCGGGGACTGAGAGCAATGGCTGCGCCCCCAATGGGGGAAATCGCGGGGCGAACGAGGCTCAGAGCCGGTTGAAAAGCACGCGGTGGTGGAGGGCAGCCGGCGAGCGGCTCAGGCCTGGTAGGCGGGTCGGGCGTGGTTCCGGGTCTGGAAGGAGAAGTGGCCCTTGACCATCTCGTAGACCAACTGCGGAAGTGTCTTGTCCACGTAGGAGCGGATGGCCACGTAGCATTCCCCGCAGGTATTGTGGTGGGTGAATTCCTCAATCAGCCGTTCCCGCTCCTCCAAGGGATAGCGATGGAACTGCATGGAGCAGGGCTGCAGAGCGCCGTCGCTGGTCACCACCAGGAAGCGCAATCCGGCTTTGCATCCGGGGGCGCCGCCGTGCTCAAAGTAGGCGTAGGTGGCGTCCAGGGTGGTGCAGCTGTTGCCGATCCACTTGGAACCATCCATGCGGGTCTTGAGGCGATCCAGTTGGGTCTTCAACTCCACCAGTTCTGCAGGCTTGTCGATGAAGTGGTTCCAGTCTTGGGTCCGGCGGAAGGTGTAGGCGCTGTAACTGATGTTCACCCCCCACTCTTTGGCCTTGTCAGCAACCTCGTTGATATGGGGGAGATTGTGGCGGGTGATGCAGTTGTTGAGGACGATGTCGTCGTAGCCGTAGGCGGCTAGCTTGGGCATCAGCTTGTCCAGCTTGGCGAACAGGCCGGGAAAGCGGCGGAAGTCGTCGTGGCGCTCGTCGGGAAAATCCAGGCTGACGCAGAACTGCGTGACCCCAGCCTCGCGCAGGGCCAGGTACTTCGCTTCCGTCATCCCCGACCAGTTGGACACCAGGATGAGGTACGGCAGGCCGCTGGGTTCCTTGATGTTCTTTACAATTTCCACCAGGTCGGGCCGCATCAGCGGCTCCCCGCCGGAGATTTGGACCGCGCAGGGCCGCAAGGCCTCCATAAAGCGGCGATAGTCGGAAGGCCTGAGATTCCGGGAGTTGTCTCGCGGGCCGCCGTGGTCACAGTGTTTGCAGTAGCAGGTGCAGGAATCGGTGACCTCAAAGGAAACGACGATCGGCCGGCCCGCAAACCAGTTGTTGATTCCGCGGGCAATCAGCCTCAGCGATTGAGCAAAGGGGACTCGTCTCATCGATCGTTAGCCACCTGCATGGCGGAGGCGAACCTCAATTTGAATCTAGTCGATGGCTGCTGGAAAAGCAAGCCGTTGGGTCGGCTTCACTCAATGCGGAGGATCCAGACCCTGGGTTCAGCAGCGTTGTCGAACCGCTGCTGCTGATGGATGACCAGCTCCTTGCCGTCTGCCGACCAGGAAGAGACCCACACGGGGTAGTTCTCGAGGCCCGACTCGATTTCGGTGAGGGGAGTGGCCTTGCGCGTCGCCAGGTTGTAAAGGACCGGGTGGGGGCCGTTGGCGATGAAAAGATAATCCGAGGTGGGCGCGAAGGTTCCGGAGAGCGCCATCTCAGCCACCCGCCAGACGTTCTTGTCCTCGAACGAGATCAGAAACAGCTTGTAGCTGATAACGTCCAGGCCGCTTTCCACCGGCTGACCCAGCAGCAGGAAGCCGGCGTCGGGAGAAAGGAGGAGGAGCGTCTCCAGACCTTCGTGGGCTGCCTGCCAGCCAATGTCCTGCTCTCCCGTCTCTGCGGTCGCGCTCCATTCCATGCTCTTGCTCTTCTCCGCGGCATCGGTTCCTTCAATCAGGGTGTAGTGCTCCTGGGCGGAGCCAGGCAGCGCCAACAGCGTGATTCCCAACGCCGTTGACAGTAGGTGATTGCGAATCCCAGTCAGCAGAGCCATCGGGTCGCCTCCAAAGGGTCGCCAACGAACGTATGCTATCTTAGACGCTGTTTTAAGGCGGGAGAAGCCGGAGCGGGTCTGCGGCGGGGCTTGCCGCGTTCGGCTACAGGTTGGCGCGGGGCTTGACCCGCTTGGTGTCTTT
>DATEUS010000115.1:0-11707 GCA_035282985.1 Candidatus Acidiferrales bacterium | reverse complement strand
ATGGCGCGCCGCAACGGTTTCCACCGCAGCGTGGCATCCAACCCGAAGAGGCGGGTGACGAAGTCGCTGCCGAAGTCGTTGTGGCCGCGGGCGTAGGAGCCGCCGACCTCGAGGTTGGTCTGGTCGGTGAGGTCGTAGTAGCTCCTCAAGTGACCTACGACGGCTACGTCGCTCCGCTCACTGGCCTCGAAGAGGGTGCCGGAGTCCCCCCGGTAGAGTTGCGCGGTGGCCTCCAGATAGACGCCGCCGGGAGCGGGCAGGATGCGACTGACGGAGAGCCCGGCGTCCTTGATGCCCGTGTCCGCTTCCTCCGGGCTGCCACCCATCAGGTTGATGGCCATCAGAGGTCGGTCAATCCACGTCAGAGAGTGGTTGTGCAACTCATTGGTCTTGCCGAAGGCTGCGCGCATCTGACCCACTTTCACCAGAAAGCCGCCTGGCACGGCCGGAAACGTCAGGTAGCCTTCTTCAACCTCCACCCCTTCCTCGCTGAACGCTAGAAAGAAGTCGGCGCGCGCGTAGGGATCGACAATGGCTTGGAAGGAAACCTCGCTCTCCTGCAGGGTGAGAGCCGGCATTGGGTTCACCCGGTTGTGACCCACAACCCCGTTGAAGTTGCCGACTACGCCGATGTCTGGATTGAAGATTTTGGAAAGGGCACTGGTACCGCCGTAAACAGGCAGCTGCCCCGCAGGAGCGCCCAGCGGCCCCGGCGGCGCCTGGGCCGTGGGGACGGAGGGAGCCGCTTGCGTTGCTACCGTCGGGGCTGCCGCGCTCTCGGCCGGGGGGGCTGCCTGCGAGGCCTTCACCGCTGCCAGTTCGGCTTCGAGCTGGCGCACGCGCTCCTCCAGGGCCTTGAGACGAGTGGCCAAGTCTTCTTCCACGGTTGCTTGCGCGCCGAGGTTCGGGGGGATGAGAACCAGCACGCTCATGAGGATCAAAGCCATCCGCGGGATATTGCCCGAAAAGAAAAGCAGCAAGCGAGTCACTAGCATCGCAACCTCCTGTGTATTGATGAGAAAGAGACTGCCCGTCTTCCTGGGATCTTCAGACAAGCGGAGGCGCACGAACAGAGAGCGAGAGCTTAAGAGCCAGCGAGGAATAGTGATCGGTCGCGGGCGGGAGTGGCTGCCAGAGGGCGGGGAACGCGATGGCTGCCACCGGAACCGACGAGGCCACCATGCTCGTCCCACTGCGGCAGGCAAGGCAGGGACGCGCTCCCTCCAGCCAGCCCTGGTTGCTTTTTTCCCCTGGAGCCGAGAGGAGTTGGGGTGAAGTCGGTGCGGGAGTGAATAGGGCGTGGCCGGCCGGGTGGACCAGCATGTGCACAAGCAGCACCGCCGCCACCGCAGCTTTCAGCTTCACGGGAAGGCCCCCTACAAATCCTAACCAGGCTTCATCCCCTCAATTGTGTTCAGATGGAGGAAGCTTGTAAAGGGTTGTTTTCCTTGAAGCTATTTCAAAACCGCGAGATTTGGCGCACCCGGAAGGGAACGGCTTCAGAGCCTGTGTGACAACCGGCAGTTTTCGTGAGGGCACGCCTTCAGGCGTGCCGTAAGGCTCGCATTTTCAGTGCGGCTTTAGCCGCTGAGGGCGCCAAAACCGAGTTTTCACACAGACTCTTCAGCCGTGCCGAGAACAGCGGAAGACTGAAGGCTGAGGGCTGATAGCTGACGGCTGACCGCTCCTTACTAATCCGGCGCTTCGTCTGCCAGAGTGCCCTCGGGTGCTTCGCCGGGACGGAGGAAGCGGTAGCGGTCGATGCGTGCCGCTACCCCGACGCGCTCCTGGTCTCTGGTCTCCACACGCACGACGCTGCCCACGCAGTGGAGCAGCACACCGCCTTCCGGCGCCCCCTCGACCCGCAGGCGAATGTAGAACTCCACTTTGCTCTCGGGCTTGAGTTCGTGGTGGAGGAGGAAATAAACCCCGCTGGCGCTGATGTCCCGTACGGTGCCAGGTTCCTGGTCGGCCTCACCGTTTTCGCCCCACTTCACCTTCAGCGGGAGCTCCAAGGGGAAGCGTTGGGCTCTCCTACGGTCTTCAGCAGTAGTCATTCTCTCTCCCGCTTACCTTGGCCTGGCAAGTCATTCTGCTACCAATTCTATACAAGTCAAGTTGAATGTGCGCCTATTCCTAGCCCGTGCGGTCTGGCCCCTCTAGGACCCTAGTCCTAGCTCGGATGGGGTGACTTTTCTCCCACTGCGGCGTGCGGAAGCAGCGGGCAAGCTAGTCTGCTTGTGCCGGAGCCTCGGAGGCGGACACGTTCTCCTGTGCAGTGGGACTGAAGCTCGGCAGGTAGATGCTAAAGGTCGTGCCCTTTCCCAAGTCGCTCTCGATTCCAATGTAGCCGCCATTCTGCTTGACGATGCCGTACACCGTCGCCAGCCCCAGACCGGTTCCTCGGCCCATCGCCTTAGTGGTGAAGAAAGGCTCAAAGATCCGCGTCTGGGTGGCGCGGTCCATTCCTACGCCGGTGTCAGTAACCGTCAGCCTGACGTGGGCGCCGGGTCTGGCTCCGTGGTGGCTGCGGACAAAGGCCGCGTCGAGTTCGACGCTGCTGGTGGCGATGGTTAGCTTGCCCCCTTTGGGCATGGCGTCGCGGGCGTTCACCGCCAGGTTCATGATCACCTGCTCAAGCTGCCCCGGGTCGGCCTCCACCGAGGGGAGTTCGGGCTCGCCCTGCGTAGCCAACTCGATGTGCTCACCTAGCACTCGTCGCAACATTCCTTCCACATTCGCAACCACAGCATTCAGGTCCAGCACTTGCGGTTCGAGCTTCTGCTGCCGGCTGAAGGCCATCAGTTGGTGGGTCAAGGCAGCAGCTCGGTCGGCGGCCTTGAGTGCCTCCTGGGCCATTCGCCGCAGGGGATCGTTCTCTCCCAGACGTTCCGCCAGCAGCTCGCTGTAGCCCTTGATGACCATGAGGAGATTGTTGAAGTCGTGCGCCACCCCGCCCGCCAGCCGCCCCACCACCTCCATCTTCTGCGCTTGGCGGAGCTGGGCCTGCACCTGCTGAACCTCCTCTTCCACCTTGCCGGTGCGCTTGTTGTCGTAGAGCGCGCGGTCGGCCCGGGCGAGGAAGCTGTCGAGCGACTCTCCCGGCTCGTAACCTGTCCATCCCGCTGAGAAAGTGACGGGCAGGCGCTGGTCGTCAAGCTCCACCTCCAAGCCGCTCAGGCGCGCCACCACCCGGGGCACCAGCTCAGGGGTGCATTCCGGCAAGACGACGATGAATTCGTCGCCCCCCATGCGCGCCGGCAGATCGGAGCTTCGAACTGCTTTTCTCAGGCGTTGCGCGAAGGCTCGCAGAACCTGATCGCCGGCCGGGTGACCGTAGTGGTCATTGATTGCCTTCAGACCATCGACATCGAGCAGCAAGGCCGCCAGCGGGTAGTCATGCCGGTCGGAGCGGGCGAACTCGGCCTGGAGCTGCTCCTCGACCGCGCGCCGGTTGTAGAGGCCGGTAAGAGGGTCGCGCAGTGCCAACTGGTGGAACTCTTCCGCCCGGACTTCCGACCGCGCCGCCGCTTCGATTTGCTCGGTGAGGCCGCGACGCAGGTCTTTGATCACCACCAACTGGTAGACGGTGTACAAGCCGAAAAGCAGCACCAACCCCACCAGCCCGCGCAGGGCGATGTGGAGCTGGAGCTGCAAGGTCGAGTCGGTCTCGCGCAGCAGGATGGTGACTCCCAGCGCCGCGATGGCGGTGCAGAGCAGCAGCAGCAACAGAAGAGCCACCACCCAGAGCCACCAGTCCCGCCGCTCAAGACGCCGAAGGCCGGCCTGAAGCTGACGGAGGCTGACTTCGGTCCCGGCAGGGGGTCGAATGTATGTGTCATCCATTAGGCAGTCGCGGCGGAGCCGTATTAGTTCCCGCACGTGCGACTGCAAGAGCCTTGCCGAAGCGCTGTCGCTGGCAACCAGCGTAGCTGCAAGAAGATGCAGTCATGGGGCCGTTCCGGAGCCGGAGGCGCTTCCGAGAGCGGGACTCGCCCTGCCTGTTTTGGGAATCGATGGCCAGCTTGGCCCCTGCCGCACGGCAAGGCCGGAACATCGGGAGAGGTTTGCCTGCAGCTATCTGCTCGCCAGGCGGCGGACTGTCGGTTGCCCGGCCGACTCCCTTTCCGCCTGTAGAAGCGGCACAACCTGGGTGCGCGCGAATTTCAGGTCGTCCTCGTCGTCGACCTCTGTCCACGGCAGACCTTGCGTGGTGGTGAAGCCCACCGGGACGCCCTGGGCGATCAGCCGCTCGACCCCCACGTTGAAGAACACATCCACCTGGCCCTCGTCCACCAGGCTTTTCATGGCGGTGAAAAAGGCGGGACAGATAGCGGCCGAAAAGCGGGTGATGCCAATATAGGTTCCGCAGGACTCATGCCGGGGGATGCCCTTGCGCATGGCCGTGACGCGGTCGCCCTGAATAAGAACCTTGATGGGGTCATGGCGAAACTCGGAATCGATGATGACCGAAATGGGCTCGGGGGCCGCCAGCAACGGCGGCAAGATGTCGGTGTGATAGAGCACATCGGCATTCAGGGCAAGAAAGTCGGTTTCACCCACCCACTCCAGCGCCAGCCACAGCGAGTAGATGTTGTTGGTCTCGGCAAAGCGGGGGTTCTCGATGAAGGTGATGGCCTTGTGGTGTCTGCGGTGGTGGCGGGCGACGTGATCGATGATGCGCTGCTTTTGATAGCCTACCACAATCGCGACTTCGTGGATTCCGGTCTCGAAGAGGCTGTCGAGCTGATAGTCGAGGATGGTGCGCGGGCCAAACGCCAGCAGGGTCTTGGGCAGATCCTTGGCGTGCTGGCGAAGACGAGTGGAGAGGCCCGCCGCCAGAATCACCGCTTTCATGAGTCCCCTTCCATCTGATTGGCCGGAAGGGCCCGCCCGGTTGAGGGGAGCAGCATGGCGGCTTGCTTTTTCTGGGCCCGGAAAAGGCGGTTGTAGTACAGCGCGAGCGTCCAGATGAGCACGGCGCCCAAGGTGCTGATCAGGTAGTGCACCTTGATGATGCCCAGAACCGAGAACCACAGGACGTGGTGGGCGAACACCGCCTTCTTCATCACAAATTGCGCTTCCCGCGCCCAGCGCCACACCCGGCTGTGCGACTCTTTTTCCAGGTTGTTGTACAAACGGATCAGGTATTGCTCCGGCTTGTCGGCCTCGGCTACCAGCGTCCTCTGGTAGCCCACCACCAGGATGGAGAGCAGCATGCTCGTCATCAAGACGCCGCCGACGGCCAGCCAAAACGGACCGCTCTCGCGGTAGAGCCCAATGGTGATGCCAATGTAGAGAACTACGTAGCTGGCTGAGTCAGCGAAATGCTCCAACCAACAGCCGAAGGGAGAATCCCTGAAGGTGACCCGGGCGAGCATGCCGTCAATCTCATCGAACTGCACGGAGAGGAAATAAAGCAAACCGCCCAGGGCATAGGCAGCATGATAGCCCTGCGCAAAGGCGTACCCCGACAGCAGCACAAAGAGCAAACCGCTGAGGGTGACCTGGTTGGGCGTCACCGGGGTCTTGGACAGCCAACGGACGACCGGGCGGCACAGCCGGCGGTTGAATTGGGAATAGACCCCATCCCAGTCCTTACCTGACCAGCGCACCAAGTCCTTTTCCGCTCTACTCACGTCCTCGGCTGTCCGCACCACGATGCCGGGGGCAGAGCGCAGAGGAATCGGCTCCAACTTGTCCTGGACGATGTGGTTCTCCAGCACCGGGCCGCCGCTCTTCTCGGCTCTCGCTCTCTGATAAATGCTCGCCTTCTCCAGCACCAGAGGCATCTCGTCCACGGCGGGTGCTGGCGCCGCCCGCTCCTCGGCCCTTTCTTGCCCGTTACCGCGGGGCCAGTCAAAGCGCGCCCCTCGGCTGGTTCGTTGGCTTGCCTGGGTGAGGCGGCTCAGGCGCCTCTTGTCCGATACACAGTTCCAGGGCAGCCAGAGGAAAAAAGGCTCGAGACGCCCGCGGATGGCCTCCCAGTCAGCGGCGCAGTTGGGATCGAAAGGTTTCTCCAAGGGCACGACTTCGAGGGGGGCCATCTTGCTGCGGAATGCCTCGAGGTGGCGGGACAGCTCGGCCTCCGTATACCCGGGAGGAAGCAGCACAAGCAGGCTGGAAGCTCCGTTGCGGGTCGCCGTCACCAGCGTCCGGGCGATCAGCGGAACGCCGGACACCTTGCGCAGCAAGGCCCTTTCCCACTTGCCGCGTGTCTCGAACGCGCTAGGGCCAGGCAGCGCCGTCAGGGTTTGCATGCAGACTGTCCTCTTCAGGTCATGGGCGAGCAAGTGCCCAACCTGATGGGGCTCGAATGCCCGCCAAATCATATACGAGGCCAGGGAAAATTTCCAGCAAGCGGCGTTCCGGGTGTTGTCCTAATCTGAGTTCAACCCAGCGGCTCCCGCCGCTGGGCCCCGTACGGGTTGAGCTTTTGTGTGACCGGGTCCTGTGTGGTGCTAGCTCCCTGCAGATTAGGACAGAACGCCGTTCAGAGCGGCTTGTTGGGCGACCTTCTCCGGCCATGGGCTCCCAATTTCTTATTGCGCCGACTTCAGCTTCTCGACCACGGCCCGCAGCGTCTCCGCATCCGACGGCTCTCCGGCCAGTTGCGGCAGCGCCGGCCATCCGGGGTCCTGCCACTCCCGCCCGGCAAAGCGGCGCGCAGAAGCGTAGCGAGGAATTACATGGAAATGAACATGGGGGTCGACCATCATCAGCATGAGATAGTTGATCTTGTCGTAGTGAAAGGCCTCGCTGAGAGTTTTTTCAATCACGGTCACGACTCTCGCCAACTCGCCCGTTTCGCGCTCGCTCAAGTCCGAGAACTTTTTCGCGTAGCGTTTGAGAGAAAGAACGCCGGCCCCCAGGGTTGCCTGGATCGGGCGCACCGACCAGAGCCAGTGCTCAAACTCGCGTACCAGGAGCTCGCGGGTGCGAAACTTCTCCTCGAAGGCGTCCAGTTCGGGATGGGTCTTCGACGACATGGCCAAGCGCGTTAGATTACCAACAGCGGCAAAAGGTCACAACCCAATCGTAGCTGCCTTGCAACCCTCGCGTTCACTCGTTGGCCTCCGGGCGAGCCGCCGGCCGCAGCCCAGAGGCAAACATCAGCAGGGCGCCCACTCCCACCCAGAAGATGGCGCGCGCGCGGCGCACAAGAGCCAGCGTAACTCCCATGGAAGCAGCCAAACCGAAAGGCTGCAGGAGAACCACCATCCCCGCTTCCCGGACGCCGATGTTGCCGGGAACGAAGAAGGCAAACAGCGAGATTAGCTTACTGCCTGCTTCTACTATGATCGCGGTCGTCAGGGTGGTTTGCGGTTCCAGCGCGTGAAGCACCAGATAAATCTCCACCACCCCTGCCAGCGAGGCCAGCAGGTTGATCCCCAGCAGGCGGGCGAAGGTGGCGCGGTCCTGCACGAAGGCTTTCTCGAGGTCGGCGATCAGCGTGTGGTAGAAGTGGTGAATCCGTCCCAGCAGGGAGCGGGGGTCGCGGCGCTCCAGCCAGTCGTGCAGCGGGCGAAACTCCCGGTTCAGCCGCTTGGCCAGCCCGAAGGGAAGCAGAAGTAGTGCCCCGAGCAGCAGGGCGCCCAAGGCGAGAATCTCCTGCAAGGGACCGAGGGACGGCAGAACAATCAGGCCCAGCACCACTCCTGCCGTTGTCACCACCAGGCTGGCGTACAAGTAGGCCATGCGGGCCACCAGCAGCGCCGAGAGTCCCCGGGCGATCGAGATTCGAGGGCTCAGCACGGTCGCGCGGAAAGCGTCCCCCGACCAACCGAAAGACAGGTGGGAGATCGACTCGCCTGCCAGCCAGACGCTGATTCCCGAGCCGAGCGAGAGCTTGGAACTATCGTCGCCCAGACAGACTTTCCAGGACAGCGTGCGAAGCACATGGAGTCCAGCGTAGACAGCCAGGATCAACAGGAAGGTCCAGCCCAGGCGGGTGGCGTGGTCTACTAGGCTGCGCAAACCCACTTGGCGAATCAGGTAGACCAGCAAGCCCAGACCCCCGAGGAGAAAAACCCAGCGCACGACATTCCAGTGTGGCTTCGGCTCCCACCCCGGTTGTTCCACTGGCCTTGCGCTCACAGCAGCTCCCGATACAGGCTCAGATAGTTCTGGACGCAGACCTGCAAGGAGAACTCCGCCTCTGCCCGCGCCCGGTTATAGGCCCCCATCCGCGCCCGCAGGTTGGGGTCGGCGGCCAAGCGGTGAATGGCCTGGGCGAAAGCGTTGACGTCATCGAGGGGACAGAGAAAGCCGCCCTGGCCTTGGGTGACCAGTTCCGGCAGGGAGGAATAGTCTGTGCACACAACAGGTTTGCCGCACGCCATCGCTTCGGCGGCGGGATAGCCGAAGCCTTCGAGGCGAGTGGGAAAAAGGAGAATGTCGCAGCGCTGATAGGCTTCTAGGAGCTCTTCGCGGGACAGTCGGCCGAGCGGGACCATCGCTGGGTGTGGGGGAGTGGCACCGCGGGTGCGCAGCCCCGTGGTGTACTCCAGCACGTAGCCTTGGCCGAGCCGCTCCAGGATGGGCGCCAGCAGGGGGAAGCCCTTGCGTCGCGTGAGGTTGCCGATGAACAAGAGTCGGATGGGCCGACGGGTTATGGGCGGTCGCTCAGTGCTTGCCGGCCGAAAAAAATCCACGTCCACGCCGTTGTAGATCACCCGGGCATCTTCGCGGCCGTAGTGCTCGCGGATTTGCCTGGCCACGAAGCGGCTGACGGCCACGATGCGGTCGGCGGCCCGGAAAGAGCGGGCGATGCTCCGGCCCCACTTGTGGCGATGGTAGAGGCGCTTCACCCGGCTCTTGTACTTGTCGTACTGCGGGTCGAGGTGGGAATGGCCCAGGGTCACCACCAGCGGCTTCCCGCGCCCGGCATACATCCAGCCGTATTCTGCTTTGGTGTGGATGATGTCAGAGCCTCTCTTGACCTGCAGAAACCGCCGCAGCAGCGTGTAGGGGACGATTTCGGCCACGTGGGGGAGGAAGTGCAGATTGGCTTCCCACCCGCAGGCGGACACACCTCTTGCCAAACGCTCGAAATACACGTCCGCACCCGAGCCGCTACGGATGACGGGGTAGTAGATGCTAGCTGTAGAGCCTGTCACAAAACTCCTCGCGGCGGGCCTGCTTGCCCGTCCGTCGTCCTGGGGGTGAAGGCAGGAAACGGAACAGGCTGCGAGGCCGCCAATCTAGCTCGAAACGTGGTTGCCAGCAACCGGGGCTAGTCCGAGGGGGCTGTCGAGCCTCGTGGTTTCTCCGCCACCTGTGTGGTCAGTCCTCCCGGCAGCAGCGCCTCGCCGGGCAAGGGCAGGAAGATGTGGTCGCGCTCGGCGCCGGCCTGCCGGATCAGGACGCCGTTCTTGTCAAGCATCCCCAGCATTTGGGCCAGCGTGGGCACAATATCGAGCGTGGTGGCGAACTGCGGGAGCGCGGTCCCGGTGGGCAAGTGAAAGTCCCGCCCGCCCCAGAGCAGAAAGCTGGTGCGGGCCACCAGCGGCGGCAACCCGCCATGGCTGCCCCCGGGGGTCTGGTTCTTGGAGGCATAGTTCCATAGGTAACTGCTCCACAGCAAAAGGTCGGGTTGTTGCGCGGCATACTTCCACCGCACCCCCTCGAGATAGCGCTCCTTCATCTCCTCCGACGGGAAGCCGGTCAGCGTGGCCTGGAACTTTGGATTGGCGAGGGAGCCGTCGGAGTTCTGCCGGGTCAGGTCGGCCATGATGATGGGCGCGATGCTGTAGGCCGTATCGCCGGTCGCCTCCAGCCACTCCTGCGGGGTGTGAAAGCGCTCCAGCCACAAAAAGGCTGGTTCGGCATCGGGGGCCTTGAAGGCAGCGTCGTAGAAGAGCCCGAGCGGGTCGAGCTGGTTGTGCGGCTCAAAAGAAAAGTGGCCGCCGGCATCCTGGTTCAGGTTCAGAATGGGCAGGTAGCGGAGGCGTCCGTCGGCGGCCTCCAGCAGCAACGTCTCGCCCCCCCGCCGCAAGTTGTGCTGAGCGCTCGACACGATCCAAATGGCTTGCCGCAGCTCCACGTCCGGTTGCAGCCACCCGCGCTCCACCAGCGCTACCCGCACGGGCTCCACCGGCAGGGCGCGGACGATGAGGCCGGTCGGGCTGGGCTCGTCGGGAAGGGGCGGGTTGGGGGCCTGGTAGTGGGACAGGATGGAGAAATAATCCATCGGAACCGTATGCCCGTAGGGGTCCACGGTGTTCTCCACCCAGTTGAGGTCGTCGTCGAGTCCGATGGTGTAGTGCCCGAGCTGATAGACGGAGTTGCGCCGCCCTAAGTACTTCTTGGGGATTAGCTCAGGGATAGAGGGGTCGTTGTTGTTGAGCCAGGCCACCGGGTCTTCGGCGCGGCAGAGCTCGGCCAGACGGCTCAGCGCGCGCAACTGCGGGGTGTCGCGCTCGGCTTCGGCCTTCAGCCGTTTGCCGATGTCGCGCCAGTAGAAGTCAGCCCGCTGTTGGAGGTTGGCCGCCCAGGCTAGGGAGGCTTCGTGGTAGGCGCGGTAGCTGGCCAGCTCGGGGTCGAGCCACGGCCAGAGCTCGGCCACCGTCTGGCGGAAGAGGGTGCGCCAGCGCGCGCGCTGCTCTTCGTTGAGCTGGCGGGAGCGGGCCAGCAGCAGCAGGTGCAGCCGGTTCAAGTCGTTGTTGCGGAGATGAACCTCGGCGCGGGCGTTGCCGAAGTTGTCGATGACGGCGGTGACGTAATCGTCCTCGCCACCTTTCCCGGCCGCTTTGCCATAGGGAGAGAACGGGCCTTCATAGACCCGAGGAAAGTCAATGCCTGGAATGGGGGTGCTGAGGGCGTGGGCGGCGTCTTCGACCAGCAAGGTGGCTACCGTGTGCCCCCCCAACAGCCGGGTGCGGAAGGCGCGGGTAATGGGAAAGGCCACGTTGACCGTGCCCGGCAGGTATTCCGAGCCGTGGTCGGAGATCAGAGCCACCACCGTCTGGTCGCGCCGCTGACTGCGCTCCACCGCCCGCAGCATGCGGCCAATGCGGCGGTCCCAGCGCACCATCCGGTGCACCAGGTTCTCCGGGGTGGGGTCGACGTGGTGCTGGTGGTCGATGGAGAAGAAGATAGTCAGAAAGTCGTAGCGCTCGCCGGGGCCGAAGTCGTTCTCCAGAATCTTGCCAGCAATGTGATCGGCGAGGAACTCCTCGTTGAAATCGGGATAGTCCATTTCTTCCACCCGGCGTTTCATGTGGCCGCGAAACACGTCCCAGGGGTGACTGGCGCCGGTGGTGGCGTAGGTCTTGGCCCAGTCCTTGAGGTAGTCGGTCGGCTGCAGGCGGTAGAAGAGCTGGGGGATCTCGTAGCGGCGCAGGGGATTGAAGGCGTCGGCGAAGGGACTGATGCCGGCTTGGTCGAGTTGCCAGAGGGCGCTGGTCTTGCGGCTGCGTCCGGCCACGATGGCGAAGCTGTCGCGAAAACCGTCCAGGTGTCCGCGCAGGTAGCCGTTGTTGCGGCTGAAGGTCATGTGCATCTTCAGCACGCTGGGCTGGCCGGTCTCGATGACGCTCCAGGCCACCGCCGACAAGGTGACGGTGGCGGAGAACATGTTCTGTGCGTGCACGCCTTGCTCGTAGAAGTAGCGCTTCACGTTGGGCAGGATGTCGCGCTGGCCGGTTTGCTGTCGGAACATCTCGATGGCGCGGCGGAAGCCTTCCGAATCGGGGAGGCGCTCAAG
>DATEUS010000114.1:0-2956 GCA_035282985.1 Candidatus Acidiferrales bacterium | reverse complement strand
TCTGCTCGGACTCCTTGCGGGTGATGCCCCGGCGGTGCCGCAGCCGATAGAGCTCTTCGCTGTAGGCGGGCAGGCGGTTGAACAGCGCCGGATCGATGATCTGCGCGCCGTCGAGGTGCAGACGCAGCTCGGTGATGCGGGCGCGAATCCTCTCTTCCCTGCCCAGCAGGATGGGTTCAGCGACTTTTTCGTCCAACAGGATCTGGCAGGCGCGGAGGATCTTGCTCTCCTCACCCTCGGGGAAGACCACCCGCTTCGGCTGCTTCTGCGCCTTGTGGATGACCATCCGCATGACTTCCTGGGCCTTGCCCAGCCGCCGCATCAACTGCTCCTTGTACTCTTCGATGTTCACCGGCTCCTGGGCCACGCCGCTGTCCATGGCGGCCTGGGCCACGGCCGCCGCCTCCCAGATGAGCACCCGCGGGTCGAACGGCTTGGGAATCAGGTACTCGCGGCCAAACTCCAGCCGCTCGACGCCGTAGGCCCGGCAGACGGAATCGGGCACGTCCTCTTTGGTCAGCGCCGCCAGGGCGCGGGTGGCGGCCAGCTTCATCTCTTCGTTGATGGCGGTGGCGCGCACGTCCAGCGCTCCGCGGAAGATGAAGGGAAAGCCCAGCACGTTGTTCACCTGGTTGGGGAAGTCGGAGCGCCCGGTGGCCATGACGACGTCGGAACGGGTTGCGGTGGCCAGGTCGTAGGTGATTTCCGGGTCGGGGTTGGCCATGGCGAAGACGATGGGGTTGTCGGCCATCGAGAGCAGCATCTCCGGGGTCACGCAGTCGGCCACCGAGAGGCCGACGAAGACGTCGGCGCCCCGCATGGCATCGGCCAGGGTGCGGGCCTCGGTCTCCCGCATGAACCGCTCCTTGTAGGGATTCATCCCCTTGGTGCGGCCCTTGTAGATGACCCCCTTGGTGTCGCAGAGGATGACGTTCTCCCGCTTCACCCCCAGGCGGACGAAATGCTCGCCGCAGGCGATGCCGCTGGCCCCGGCGCCGTTGAAGACCACCTTCACCTCGTCAATCTTCTTGCCGACGACCTCCAGGGCGTTCAGCAGGGCGGCCCCGGAGATAATGGCGGTGCCGTGCTGGTCGTCATGAAAGACGGGGATCTTCAGCGTCCGCTTCAGCTCCTCCTCGACCTCGAAGCACTCCGGCGCCTTGATGTCCTCCAGGTTGATGCCGCCGAAGGTGGGCTCGAGCAGTTGGCAGACGCGGATGACCTCTTTGGGGTCCTCGGTGGCCACCTCGATGTCGAAAACGTCGATGTCGGCAAAGCGCTTGAACAACACCCCCTTGCCTTCCATCACCGGCTTGCCCGCGCCGGCGCCGATGTTGCCCAGGCCGAGCACGGCGGTGCCGTTCGACACCACCGCCACCAGGTTGCCCTTGGCGGTGTACTTGTAGATGTCGCCGGGGTTCTTCTGAATCTCCAGGCAGGGCACGGCCACACCCGGCGTATAGGCCAGGCTGAGGTCGCGCCCGGTGCGGCAGGGCTTGGTGGCCACGACGGCCACTTTGCCCGGCGGCGGACAAGAGTGATATTCAAGAGCGTCTTCTCTGCGAATACTCATGGCAGGACTCCTTTTGGCTAGGCAGCCTGTCTGCCGCAGGCAGGGCTCAGGCCGCCTTAGTTGCTCTGATGGCGTGATAAATCGGGAAAACCCAATGCCGATAGGCCTCAATGTGTCCGCGGGTGGCATCGGTGTAGAGCTGGCGCAGGGCTGAGGTGATGGGGCCAATCTGACCGCCGCCCACGGAGCGGTGGTCCACTCGGGTGATGGGGGCGATCTCCACCGCCGTGCCGGTGAAGAACATCTCGTCGCAGACGTAGAGTTCGCTCCGACCCACCCGGCGCTCCTCCACCGACAGGCCCAGCTCCTTCCGCCCCAGCTCCATCACCGAAGCGCGAGTGATTCCTTCCAGAATGTTCTCCGTCACCGGAGGTGTAATCAGCTTGCCGTCCCGCACTAGGAAGATGTTGCAGGCGGCGCCTTCGGCGACGTGGCCGCTTTCGGTGAGGAAGATGGCTTCGTCGAAGCCGTTGCGCCGGGCCTCGTCGCCGGCTAGGGCGCTGTTGACATAGGCGCCGCAAATCTTGGCCCGCCCGGGAATGGCGTTGTCCTCAATCCGCCGCCAAGAGGTCACGCCGGCGTGCAGGCCTTTGTGGCTGTCGATGTAGTCCCCGAAGGGGAGGGCGACGATGGCGAAGGCGGCCTGCTCGTCCGGATGCACCCCGATGCGCTGGGCCGACTTGTAGGCCAGCGGACGGACGTAGAGGTTCGACTGGAAATGGTTGCGGCGAATCAGCTCGGCGGTTAGCTCGGTCAATTCCGCCGCCGTATGGGGGATCTCCATATAGAGTATGTTGGAGTTAATCTTCCAGCGCGCGTAGTGTTCGGTGGGGCGCACCAGAAAGAGATCCTGCTTCTCTTTCTCCCAATAGCCGCGAATGCCCTCGAAGACTCCGGTGCCGTAGTGCAGGGCGTGAGTCAGAATGCCGACGCGCGCCTCGCTCATCGGCACAAAGCGGCCTTCGAAATACACCAGAATGTCCTGCTTGCCTTTAGTTTCCATCCCTGCCTCCCGACTTGATCGTTTCCCGGCCGCGCAGTAGCGCTCGCCGGTCAATCTCCAGCCAGCGTCCCGATTTCACCAGTCGCTCCAGCGCCTGGGTCACATCTTCCTCGGGCAGCAGCTCGGTGGCTTCCAGCAGCGCCCCCAGATAAAGCAGAATGTCCTGCTTCTTTTTAGCTTCCATTCCCGCCTCCCGACTTGATGGTTTCCCGGCCGCGCAGGAGCGCCCGCCGGTCAATCTCCAGCCAGCGTTCTGATTTCACCAGTCGCTCCAGCGCCTGGGTCACATCTTCCTCGGTCAGCAGCCCGGTGGCCTCCAGCAGCGCTCCCACCATGACGACGTTGCCGGCGCGGGGCTCGCCCAGCTCGTCGGCCATCTC
>DATEUS010000113.1:0-2787 GCA_035282985.1 Candidatus Acidiferrales bacterium | reverse complement strand
TTGCGGGAACGCGCCCGGGGATTCCAAGCCGACTCCACTTCGATAATGGCGTGTACCAGTTCGGGATCGATGCCGTGCTGCTGGGCCACCTCTTCGATGTGGCGCTCGATGCCGGGCAGGGCGCGCTTGCGGCGCTCGATCAGCTCCAGGGCGGCCGCAGCCCCACCGCGGGCAGCCGCCTGCCGCAGCTCCTGGTCCTCGGTGTTGACGTAGATCAGCCGGCCCTGCTGGTCAACGTAGGAGAGAATCTCCGCCCGGGCGCACGGCAACCCCGCGCTCAGAGCCGTCCCTAGCACTGTGCCTATGGCGAGTATGCGCACAATCAGTCGAAACGGTTTTTGGGGGGAAGGAGAGATGCATCCAGCCGCCCTGCGAGGGCCAACCTGTCTCGTGCCGGTGGGCTGCCGGCACAAAACCCATGCAGGCAAGAACGTTTCCAGCGCGCGGGCAGTATACCACATTAAGCTGATGTCAAAGCATTTTTTCGACGATCCTGTAAACGTCCTCTAACGCTTCGCGGAGGTGCTCGGGTTCCTTGCCGCCGGCTTCGGCCAGGTCGGCCCGGCCGCCGCCGCTGCCGCCCACACGACTGGCCACTTCTTTGACGATCTTGCCGGCATGAAGTTTCTTGGTCAGGTCCTTGGTCACCGCCGTAATCAGCGCCACTTTGCCGTTGCTGGTCGTCCCCAGCACGATGACCCCGGAGCCCAGCTTCTGGCGGAGAGTGTCCACCAGCGTGCGCATGGTCTCGCGGTCCACGTCTTCGACCACCGCCGCCAGCACCCCTACGTCCTTGACCCGGCGGACACGCTCCACCAACTCGTCCACCTGCTGATGGGCGCTGCGCCGCCGGGTAGCCTGCAGCTCTTTCTCCAGTTGCCGGGCCTGCTGGGCCAGGCGTTCCACCGCGGCCGGGACCTCGCTCTCCGGCACGTGCAGGGCTTCAGCGAGCTGCTTGAGCCGCTCCTGGGCTTGCTGGTACTGCACCAGAGCTTCCTCGCCGGTAAGGGCTTCCACGCGTCGCACGCCCGCCGCCACGCTGGACTCTGAGACCACCTTCAACACCCCGATCTGGCCGGTGTGGGTGACGTGGGTGCCGCCACAGAGTTCCTTGCTGTAGAAGCCGCGCTCATCCTCAGGGTCGGGCACGGTGATGACCCGCACGTTCTTCTCCGGGTATTTGTCACCGAAAAACGCCAGCGCGCCGCTATGCAGCGCCGCATCCAGGTTCAACCGCTCTTCCGTCACGGGGGCATCGCGCAGGATGTGCAGGTTGGCCAGGCGCTCGATCTCTTTCAGCTCCTCGGGGTCGAGCGCGGCGTAGTGGGCGAAGTCGAAGCGCAGCCGGTCGGGCGCCACCAGCGAGCCGGCCTGCTTGACGTGCGGCCCCAGCACCTGGCGCAGCGCCGCGTGCAGCAGGTGGGTGCCGGTGTGGTTCCGCATCGTGGCCCAGCGCGCCTCTTCATTGACGACAGCTTTGACGCGGTCGCCCACGTTAAGAGTTTGTCTGGCCAGCACTCTATGTATGTGCACGCCTTGTACAGGGTAGTAACAATCAGTAACTTCGGCGAGGACAGTGGTACGCTCTTGGTCGTAGAGCCACCCAGTGTCACCTACTTGCCCGCCAGCTTCTGCATAGAATGGCGTGCGGTCCAATATGATTTCTCCCGCTGACCCTGGATCGAGAGAGTATTTGCCCTTGGCGGCTCCCGGATCAACGATGGCGAGGATTCTGCACCCAACCGCTTCGGTCTGCGTGTAGCCCTCGAAGACGGTCTTCGGGGCGGGAATGATGGTGACTCCGCCGGTTGGAAGCGGATAGCTAAATGTTCCCCCGGCAATCATCTGATAGATAAGTGATGCGGCTTGTTTGGCGGCCCCTTTCCAGGATGCCTTCGCCCGTTCACGCTGCCTATTCATCTCGGTCTGGAAGTCTTTATCCGCACCCTCATCAATTCGCCACCCACGTTCCTGGGCCAAGTCGCGAACGAAATCAGGGCGCAGACCAAGCGTATCGTAGGCAAAAAATAAGATCTCGCCTGTAACTTCTGCCGCTGGCTCAACCACTCCCGTCTTTGGGAATAGAACGAGCCTGCGGCTTTGGCTTTCAGAAATCTCCTTCTCAAGCACTCGCACGGCGGGGACGACCAGCCGGGCGTATTTTTCTTCCTCGGCTTTGACGACGGTAGCGATGCGCTGGACGGATTCGAGCAGCTCGGGGTAGGGCTCCCGCATCAACTCGGCCACGCGCCCCACCATCTCGAACAGGAAGGGCTTCTCCAGGCCGAGTTGCCGCCCGTAGTCAATGGCCCGGCGAATGATCTTGCGCAGCACGTAGCCGCGGCTTTCGTTCGAGGGCAGCACGCCGTCACCGACCACGAAAGCGGCGGCGCGGCTGTGGTCGGCAATCACCCGCAAGGCCATATCCGTGCGCTGCTCTTCGCCGTAGTCTTTTCCGGTCAGCTCGGCGGCGTGGTCAATCAGAGGACGAAAGAGGTCGGTGTCGTAGTTGCTGACCGTTCCTTGCAGGGCGGCGGCCAGCCGCTCCAGACCCGCGCCGGTGTCCACCGAAGGTTTGGGCAGCGGCGTCAGCCGCCCCTCACCATCGCGGTTGAACTGCATGAACACCAGATTCCACAACTCGACGTAGCGCCCGCAATCGCAGGTGCCCAGGCCGCAGCGCGGGCCGCACCGAAACTCCTCCCCGTGGTCATACAGGATCTCGCTGCAGGGGCCGCAGGGGCCGATCTCGCCCATCATCCAGAAGTTGTCCTTGGCTCCCAGCCG
>DATEUS010000112.1:0-4748 GCA_035282985.1 Candidatus Acidiferrales bacterium | reverse complement strand
TGGTGGCTTTCTGGTCCACCATCGCCCTGAACATTCCCGACTTCACTCGCTACGCCAAGGGGCAGCGCCAGCAAATGCTGGGCCAGGCCCTGGGCCTGCCCACGACGATGACGCTCTACTCCTTCATCGGCGTGGCCACCACCTCGGCCACCATCATTCTCTTCGGTGAAGCCATCTGGGATCCAGTGGTGGTGCTCAGCCGGCTCGGGCATCCCTTGGCGGTGGTGGTGGCCATGGCGGCGCTGCTGCTGGCCACACTCAACGTCAACGTCACCGCCAACATCGTCTCGCCGGCCAACGACTTCTCCAATCTCCACCCCAGGTACATCAGCTTCAAGACCGGCGGGCTCATCACTTGCCTGCTCGGACTGGCAATGCAGCCCTGGAAGCTGCTCGCCAACCACGGAAACTATATCGTCGGCTGGCTGGTGGGCTACTCGAGCTTCCTTGGCCCCATTGCCGGCGTGCTGATCGCCGACTACTTCTTGGTGCGCAAGATGGTGATCGCGGTCGAAGACCTCTACCAGCGCGGCGGCCTCTACGAGTTCACCGGCGGAGTCAACGGGCGCGCCATGGGGGCGCTGGCCGCCGGTGTGGCCGTGGCTCTGCTGGGCCTGGTGGTAGCGCCGCTCCGGCCGCTGTTTGACTACGCCTGGTTCGTCGGCTTCGGCGTCTCCTTCCTGGTTTACACCAACCTCATGCGCCACCGCCGTCCCCGCTAAATGCCCTCTCGGCACCCCCTCATCACCACCGTCGTCTTCGATCTCGACGACACTCTCTACGACTGCTACCACCAGCGCGTGCTCGCCGCCCACCGCCGCGCCTGCCGCGTCCTCTTGCGCGGGAATCTTCGTCGCGCCCTGAGCAAGCCGCTCTCTCTCGACCAGCTCTATCGCCTGCGCCTGCGCCTCTTCCGGGAGGAGCGCAACCTGGAGACGCTCAACCTTCGCCTCCTCCACCGCCTCGGCCTCCTCGGCCGCCCGGCGGCGCGTCTGGCCCGCCTCAGCCACCGCGCCTATTTCAGCCTTCCCGTCCGCCGCCTGCGCTTGTTTCCTGACACACTGCCGACTCTGCGGCGCCTCGACCGCGCCGGCGTCCACATCTTCGTTCTCACCGCCGGCTACCAGCACATCCAGCGCGCCAAGGCCCGCGTCCTCGGCCTCAATCGCCTGCCTTATGTCAGCGGCATTTTCTACACTGGCCTCCTGCGCGGCCGGGGCAAGACCAGCTACCTGCGCCGCGTGCTGCGAGTGGAACCGAATCGCCGGCGCATCCTGGTAGTGGGCGACCGCCCCGACAGCGAAATCCGCGCGGCCCGCCAGCTCGGCCTGTGGACGGTGCGGCGCCGGGGGGGCGAGTTCGCTCGCTACGAGCCCCAGAACCGCTGGGAGCGACCCCACTTCACCATCCGTCGCCTCGGCCAACTCTTCCGCCTGCCGTTTGATTTCGGCACTGTCAAACACAGAAGATAAGAAGGACACGGACCAATGGAGCGGGCCAACGTCATCATCGTGGGCGGTGGGGTGGTGGGCTGCGCCCTTGCCGCCGAAGTGGCGCAGCGATACGACGACGTGTTCGTGCTGGAGAAGCTGCCGCGCGTCGGCCAGGCCGCGAGCAGCCGCAACAGCGGCGTCATTCACTCCGGCCTCTACTATCCACCCGGCTCTCTCAAGGCCCGCCACTGCCTGGAAGGCAACCGGCTCACTTACGAATTCTGCGCCGCCCGCGGAGTGCCGCACCGGCGGACAGGCAAGTTCATCGTTGCCACCACACCGGAAGAGGAACCCGTGCTGGAGACGCTGCTGACGCGCGGTCGGCAGAACGGCGTCGAAGGCCTGCGAATCATCAGTGCGGACGAGTTGAGGCGGCACGAGCCGCATGTGGCCGGCCGCTCGGCGCTTCTTGCGCCTTCCACGGGATTGCTCGAAAGCGAGCAACTGGTGAAGGCCTACGCCGCCGCCGCCCAAGCCCGCGGCGCCTACATCGCCACCAGCGCACAACTGGAAGCAGCCGAGCCGCAGGGCAACGCGGTGCGCGCTATCGCCGCCAACGTCGGCACGCTCGAGACTCGTGTCCTCGTCAACGCCGCCGGGCTCTACGCCGATGAAGTCGCGGCCCTCTTCGGCAACCACCGCTACCGCATCTATCCCTGCCGGGGCGAATACTGGGAGGTGGCACCGCCCAAGTCGGCGTGGGTCAACGGACTCGTCTATCCGGTGCCCGATGCCACCGGCCGCAGCCTGGGCGTGCATCTGACCAAGACGCTCTGGGACAGCCTCCTCCTTGGGCCCAACGCTCGTTACATCGACGACAAGGAAAACTATGAACACGACCTCGAGCCGCGCGAAGCCTTCTGCGCCCGCGCTCGCAAGCTGCTGCCAGAACTTCAGCCTGAGGATCTGCGTCCGGCCTTCTCTGGCATTCGTCCCAAGCTGACTTCGGCGGACCATCCGGGTACAGAGGACTTTGTCGTCACGCGCGACCCGCAGTTTCCTCACGTCATTCACCTTGTCGGGATCGAGTCGCCCGGTCTGACCGCGGCACCTTCGCTGGCCCGTCACGTCGCTGCGCTGGTGGCCGAGACTCTGGGCTGACTCCTCAGGCGGGAGCTTCTGCTTTCAGTCGCCGCAGGCTGCCCATGTTGTCAGCACGGTTCTCGTGCTTATAGTGGTTGTCAATCCAGGTGGGAATCCGCCGCGCCATCAGGTAAACCAGCACGCCGATCTGCAACACAAGCACCAGAGGAATCGTGACCCACTCGTAGGCAAAGAACCACTCCTGGAAGGCGAAAGAGCGGGCGAAGGCTGCGCCTAAGGCCCAGCCCACCGCCTTGGCAATCAGGTAAGCAAAAAGAAAAAAAGCAATGAAGCTGTAGCGGCCCATCTGCTTTTCCGCCCAGGCCAGCGCCCGCAGGCCGCGACGGTGGATCTGGTCGGCCAGCGTCAGCCGCCGGCCATAGCGGAACTGGCGCTGGCCGTCGCTGACCGTCAGGTGATCGAGCCGCACGCGCCGGTACCATTTGTCGCGGGCCTGGCAGAGCTCGATGACCTCATCGCGCAGGCGCGTGTCCACACCCCAGCCAAGGGGCTCACCCAGTCGCGCCGTGGCCTCTTTCTTGACTTCATCGACCTGCGCCTCGGCGCGATAGATTGCGTTCAGGTTGCGCCGGTTGGGCTCCAGGGCGTCCTTCAGCACCAACCAGTATTCGCTCCCGCCGCCACGCGGGCTGGAAATGTCATAGAGCCGCGCGTAGTGGAACTCGTCCAGCTTGCGCGGCTCCCGTACCCGCGGGCCATCTTCGAGGATGAAGAACACGTAGTCGAGCACCAGCAGCGCTTCCCGCAGCGGCTCGGGATAAACCCGCTCCGGGACATCTTGCGGCGTATGAATCTTGCCGCCGAAGACCAGCGGCGAGGCCTTCCCCGGCAGCATCGCCACCAAAGCGGAGGCCGGAATCAGCCGCGGGGCGCGGTAGTCGCGGCCCGCCATCCAGGCCCAGGCGCGCCGCGCCGCCTCCCATAGTCGCGCCCACAGGCCGTTGTTGACCTCGAGAAAAGACACGTGGTCGGTGGTGCCGCCGGCGATGTAGCTGTTGTACTTGATGCCGTGCAGGTGGGCGCCTTCCTGCAGCAGGTCGGTAAAGGCGTCGTAGTCGCCGAAAGGAATCAGCGCCCGGACGAAGTCCGCCCCCAGCGTGCTGCGCGGGATGTAGAGCCGGCCCTCGCCCACCGAGTCCACCGAGATGACGGCGCGGATAGAGCGGAGCTCTTCCGGCGACAACGCCCGCACGTACTCCCGCGAGCCGGAGACGCCGAAGCGGTAGCTGGCCAGCGGCAAGAGCAGCAGGCTCAGGATCAACAAGTGCCACTTCTCCGCCTGCCAGCAGTGCATCGCCGCCACGATGCCGCCCGCCAGCAGCAACTGCGAGAGCAGCCCCACCAGCCCGCACTCCTCCGAGCCGGCGAGAAAATAGACGTGGGTCAACTTTGGCCGGTGCTCCGCTCGCAGGTCGGCCAGCAGGTACTGCTTGAGAATCTCTTCGCCGGTGGTGTTGTCATCGGCGCCGGGACCGCGCCAGGTGTCGTAGTGCGCCACCAGCAGGAAGATGTCAGGCTTCTCCCCCGGCACGGTGAAAACGTAGTTCCAGCGCGTCGTGCGCAAAGCCCACGGCGAGAGCCGTTGCCTCTCGATGACCACGCAGGGGCTGTCCTGCCGCGCGCGGGCCTGCTCCCAACGTTGGGCGAAGGTCGCCTCGTTGCCAGCTTTCCCGCTGCGCTCGACCTCGTAGGTCCGCCCGTGAAACTCCTCCCGCAACCCGACGATGAACTCCTCCACCTGGCGCTCGTTGGCCCGGTTGTAGCTCTCGCCCGCCCGCAGGTCGGAGCAGTCGCGGCGGATATTCTCCTGAATCTCCGCCACCCGTTGCTCTAAGGGTGCCCAGCGAGCGTGTACGGCCGCCAGGTCTTTGGTCAGTTCATCCACGCACTACCCCCACGCCGAAACTCGAAAAGCGAAACTCGAAAACCGGCAGAGGCGGGTCCGGAGCGTGCCTACCTCCTCGACACTGGCCTTCTCCATACACGAACCCACCACCCGAAGTCTACGGTTTTTGCGGTTTCTGCGGTTTTTGCGGCTGTTTATTTCACGGGAGGGAGTTTCGGGCCCATTTTCCGGCGGGCAAAGCCGCAAAACCGTGTCCGAGCCCGCCTGGGTAGGGCAAGGGCTTGCTTGCTTGCTTGCTTGCTTGC
>DATEUS010000111.1:0-3904 GCA_035282985.1 Candidatus Acidiferrales bacterium | reverse complement strand
TGGAGGAAGTGCTTATCCGTGTCGCCCGCGACTTCGGCCTCGAGGCAAGGCGCAGGCAGGCACCGGCGGGGAAGCGGCCGTTTTACACCGGCGTGTGGGTGGGCTCGCCCGATTCGGGCGAGGAGAAGCTGGCCGCCATCGGTGTGCACATCTCGCGTTGGGTGACTTCGCACGGCTTCGCTTTCAACGTCAGCACGGACTTGAGCCATTTTGATCTCATCATCCCCTGCGGCATTCGCGACAAAGGCGTCACCTCAGTTGAATGCTTGCTTTCTCCCAGCGGCAGGGGCCGCTGGGCTCCGCAGGAAGCGCAGGAACGGATGGCAGCGGTGAAAGCGGCGGTGGTGAAACACTTCGGAGAAGTCTTTGACCGGCCGATGGCCGCTATCGCGCCGGAGACCTGGGAGGCCTGGCTTGGCGCTCAGCAAGCAGCAGCATCTTGAGCTTTACTACTGGATGCAGCTCAACCGCAAGCTGGAGGACTTGCTGACCAATCTCTTCCGCCAGAACAAGATCGTCGGCGGGCTCTACAGCTCGCTGGGCCAGGAAGCCATCTCGGTGGGAACGACCTACGCGCTGGAGAAGCGCGACTGGATCGCCCCCATGATTCGCAACGTGGGCGCGGTGCTGGTCAAGGGCTTCCGGCCACGCGACATTCTGATGCAGTACATGGCCAAGGCCGACTCGCCCACCGGCGGCAAGGACGGCACCGCCCACTTCGGTGACCTGGTCGAGCGCCGCGTCGTGGCCCCCATCTCCATGCTGGGTGACCTGATTCCGGTGATGACCGGCATCGGCATAGCGGCGCGCTACCTGGGGCGCGACGAAGTCGCGCTCACCTGGATCGGCGAGGGCGGCAGCTCCACCGGCGTCTTCCACGAAGGGCTGAACTTCGCCGCTGTGCAGAAGGCGCCGCTGGTGCTGGTGCTGGAGAACAATCTTTGGGCTTACTCCACGCCCTCGTATCTGCAAACCGCGGTCGAAGACTTCGCCGACAAGGCCAAGGGCTACGGAATCCCCGGCGTCATCGTGGACGGCAACGACGTGCTGGCCGTCTACGCCGTAACCAAAGGAGCGGTGGATCGCGCCCGGCGCGGCGACGGCCCCACCCTGATCGAGGCCAAGACCTTCCGCCGCAAGGGCCACGCCCAACACGACCCAGCCAAGTACGTCCCCGCGTGGATGCTCAAGGAGTGGGAAACCAAGGACCCCATCACGCGCTTTGAGAAGTGCCTGACCGAAAACAAGCTTTGGACAGAGAAGGATAAGAAAGAAATCCTTTCACGAATCGACACCGAACTCGAGCAAGAGCTGGCCGCCGCCGAGGCCTCGCCCCTGCCTGCGCCCGAGCGCGCCGCCGAAGGCGTCTACTGCGACGGCTGCCACGAGATTCGCGCCGACTGGAAGCGCTCGCCACGTGAAGTCAAGCCGCCACACAACTACACGCCCGACTGGTACGTCGGCAGGAAACCGGCGCTACTGCCAACGGCGAAGCCTGCCGGCGCACCGGAAGAGGAACCCATATTCGTGGCCGGAAATCCAGGAGTGCAAAAGAGGAAGCAGAAGAGGCAAAGGAAAGGGAGGAAATGACTTCAGGGGCTAAAGCCCTGGCCCACAAGGCAGGTCAGTGAGTGACTGAATTGTGGGTCGCGGCTTTAGCCGCGACGTTGCGCTGCGAGAGAAATTCCGGGCTTTAGCCCCTGAGGGAAGTACGACACGATGGCGGCGATGACGTACTTGCAGACCATCAACCGCCACAAGTCTTGGGTAGGGCCAGGCCTTGCGCCTGGCCGCGGCAAGGGTCACTTCGGCGCCGCTCAGTGCAAGCAAGCCCTTGCCCTACCCCGGCCGACGCGTTGCGAGGGGGTTCGTGCCGCATGCCGATGATGACCTATCTGCAGGCGATTGGCCGCGGCCTGTGGGAAGAGATGGAGCGCGACCCGGCGGTGTTACTGCTGGGTGAAGACATCGGCCTCTACGGCGGCGCTTTCAAGGTCACCGACGGCTTTCTCTCCCGCTTCGGCCCCGAGCGCGTCATCGACGCTCCCATCAGCGAAAGCGCCATCATCGGCGCGGCGGTGGGTATGAGCTACCTGGGGCTGCGCCCGGTGGCAGAGTTGCAATTCATCGACTTCATCGCCTGCTGCTTCAACCAGATCACCAACTTCGTCGCCAAGAGCCACTACCGCTGGGGCGCGCCCGTGCCGCTGGTGATCCGAGGGCCGGCGGGCGGCGGCGTCCACGGCGGGCCCTTCCACTCGCAGAACCCGGAGATGTACTTCGTTCACACGCCGGGCCTGAAGGTGGTCTGCCCGGGCACGGCCTACGACGCCAAGGGACTCATCAAGGCGGCCGTGCGCGACAACAACCCCGTGCTCTACTTCGAGCACAAGTTTCTCTACCGGCGGCTCAAGGAAGAGGTCCCCGAGGACGACTACATCGTGCCCATCGGGCAGGCGGCGGTGAAACGCGAAGGCCACGACCTGACGATGGTCAGCTACGCCGCCATGCTGCATACCTGCCTCCAGGCTGCCGAGCAACTGGAGCAGGAAGACGGGCTCGACTGCGAGGTCATTGATCTGCGCACGCTGCTCCCGCTCGACAAGCAGACCATCGTCAACTCGCTCAAGAAGACCCACAAGCTGCTGGTCGTGCACGAGCACGTGCGCACCGGCGGCATTGCCGGCGAGATTGCCGCCGTCGTGATGGAGGAGGCTTTCGACGAGCTGGACGCGCCCGTCGCACGCGTCACCTCGCTCGATACCCCGGTGCCCTACTCGCCCCCCCTGGAGGAGTTTTTCCTTCCCAACGCGGAAAAGGTAGTCAAAGCCGCCCGCCAACTGGCGGCCCACTAGATGAACCCAGCGGCAGGGGCCGCTGCGCTGAACGGGGGCATGGGAGCCGGTTTTCTTGGTTCAGCCCACGGGCTTCTGCCCGTGGGACATTCATTGCTGCGATGACGCGCTGGCAAAAGAAAAACGAGGCAAAACTTCAGTTCATCACTGGAAATGTTTACCGACGCCTCCCGTTGTTCCGCAGCCCTGAGTTTTGCTCACTTCTGCTTGGCAGCCTCGAATACTGTCGACGGAAATACTGCGTGCAGGTTCATGGTTTCGTTATCATGCCCAACCATTTTCATCTGCTGGTGGCAGTACCGAGCCCTGACATCTTGAGCCCGTTCTTGCGAGACTGTAAGGGGTATACAGCCCGACTCATCGTTGACAGCTTGCGAAAGCAAGGAAAGCAACGCTGCCTCAAGGCAATCCGCGGAAAAAATCCCAAGCGCCACAAAGATTCCGTCTTCCACGTCTTTCAGGCGGACACCCATGTGGAGGGCGTGTACTCCGTGCGCTTCGCCAGACAGAAGCTGGACTATATGCACAAGAACCCCCTCCAGGCGGGGTTAGTTCAGCGTATGGTAGACTATCGCTATTCCAGCGCTCGCAACTGGCTGCTGGGCGATCAGAGTGTGTTCAAGATCGATCCGGTGGAACTATGGAGCCCCCAGCGGCGGAAGCCGCTGGGCTGAACGAAGGGTTCAGAGCTTGGCACCACCGGCAAGAAGGAGCAAGAGATGCCCACCAAAGTACTGATGCCGCAGATGGGGGAGTCCATCTTCGAGGGCACGGTCACCAAGTGGTTGAAGAAGGTCGGCGAGAAGGTGGCGCGCGACGAGCCTCTGTTTGAAATCTCCACCGACAAAGTCGATGCCGAGATTCCCGCCCCTGCCGCCGGCGTACTCAAAGAGATTAAGGTCAAGGAAGGGGAGACAGTCGAAATCAACACCGTGGTAGCCATCCTCGACGATGGCGGTGCTCCGGCCGCAGCCGAGGCCCCGGCCAAGGCACCAGCCAAGCCCGCGGCTCTGCCTAAAAAAGCAGAAGCGCCTCCCGCAGAAGCGGCC
>DATEUS010000110.1:0-8560 GCA_035282985.1 Candidatus Acidiferrales bacterium | reverse complement strand
ACAACGCCTCGCTCGTGACGGCGCCGGGTCTGGCGACACGGGTGGCTGACACCACCGGCTGCGGCGACGCATTTGTCGCCGCCTTCATCTACGCGCGGCTGCGGGGCTGGCCTGTGGCAGAGGCAATGCTGCTGGCCAATGCCGCCGGGGCCGCGGCTGCCGGCGTACTGGGCGCGGGGGAGCAGCTCCCAGGGCCTCATGAGGTCCTGCGCCTGCTGACGCGGCAGCGTCTGACTCCGAAGTGGGAACCAGTGCGACGGCAACTGGTTCAGCGGCTCACAAAACAGTGGCGGTGAAGGCGCAGCGGCAAATCCCGGAGGGTTAGCGATGACAGCGAAACCGGAATGGAAGCAGGCGATGGATCGTCCCCGCCTCAAGTCCTTGACCGACCTCTTCCCTGTGCCCAAGCCCGTCATGGGCATGGTGCACCTGTGGCCACTGCCGGGCGCCCCCGGCTACACCGGCTACGGGATGCAGACCATCATTGACCACGCACTCCAGGATGCGGAAGCACTCGTGGAGGGCGGGGTGGACGGCCTGGTGGTCGAGAACATGTGGGACCTGCCCTACTACGTGGGCAGCGAGGTCAAGCCGGAGGCGATGACAGCGCAGGCGGTGGCGGCGGTGGAAGTGGTGAAGCGCTTCCCATTGCCGGTCGGCATCAACGTCATCCACAATGGCGGCCCGGTCTGCCTGGCCATTGCCGTAGCGGCCGGCGCCCGCTTCATCCGCGTCTGCCTCCTGACTGGCGCGCGCCTGTGGGACACGGGCGAGCTCGACCGCGGCTGCGCCGCCGAGCTCCTGCGCAAGCGCAAGCAACTCTACGCCGAGGACATCCACATCTTCGCCGACGTGGACAAGAAGCACTCCGTCGCTTTCCCCGGCCTCGATCTTGCCACCCACATCGTGTGGACTGAATTCTATGGCGCCGACGCGCTCATCGTCTCCGGCCGCATGACCGGCGCCGCCCCCGACCTCGAAGACGTGCGCGAGACCAAGCGCCGGGCCACCCGCCCGGTCTTGATCGGCAGCGGCGCGGACGAAAAGAACATCGCCGCCTTTCTCCAGCACGCCGACGGCGTCATCGTCGGCTCCAGCCTGAAGAAGGACGGCGTGATGGAGAATCCGGTTGATCCTGAGCGCGTCAAGCGCTTCCTCCAAGCCGTGCGCGCCGTGCGCGAGACAGCTCCGGCACGTCCCTGATCACGGGGCACAATGGATCGCCGCTTCTTTCTCCAGCAACTGGGAGGCGCAACGATGCTCTCCCTGGCGAGCAACTTGAAGGGACAACCTGCGGCGGAAGGGAGTGCAGCCATTCGGCCACCCAAAGACATCGGCAGTCCCGTGCTGGCCAGCGTTCTGCCCGTGGTGGAGCAGTCCCGCGACGTCCGCACCAACGTCGACAAGATAGTGGAGACCGCCGGCTGGATGGCCTACGAGGAGTTGCCGATGGCGGAATTCCTGCTGCCCTTCGGCCTGGGCAACGACCGCAACCAGGTTGTTGATTTTGTCCTGGTCTCCACCACGCTCAACTTCGCCTTCACCGACTTCTCCACCCACGAAGTTTTCCAGGTGGACTTCGCCGGCCGACGCTGGTGGGACGCCGAAGCGATGTTTGCCTGCCTGAAACGCGCCCTGGACGAGGGCGTTCCGGTGCTCGACGGCCGCTATCTCCGCTCCATCACCCGCGCCGATTTGGAGAAGATTTTCCGCAGCTTCACTCCCCTGCCCCTGCTCGATGAGAGGGTTGAAATCCTGCGTGCGGTCGGCGAAGTGCTGTCCACCCGCTACGACGGCCACTTCCATCGCTTTGTTGACGCGGGGCCCTCGCGCCTCTACGCCGAGGGGGAGGGACTCTTAGAGCGGCTGGTCAAGGAGTTCCCGCGCTTCAACGACGTCAGCCGCTACGGGGAGCACGAGGTCAAGCTCTTCAAGCTGGCCCAGCTTGGCCTGTGGCTGCTGCACAGCGCCTTTTATCGCTCCGGGGGCTTTCGTCTCGAGGACATCAGCAGGATGACAGCTTTCGCCGACTATATCCTCCCGGTGGCGCTGCGCTTGATGGGCATCTTCACCTACTCCCCTGCGCTCAGCGAAGCCGTTGAGCAGCGCCACCTCATCCCTCGCGACAGCACACAGGAAATCGAGATCCGCGCCCACACCCTCTATGCCACCGCCCTGCTGACCGAGGAAATCAACAAACTCCGTCCCGCTGACCGCAAGGTAATCATTCCGCAGATTGACGCCCGCCTGTGGACGCACTACCACGCCACCTTCCTGCCCCACCACCTGACGCGTACGATTATGTATTGAGGGTCGCGCCAGCCGGCGGTTCTCAGACCGGCCCACCTGGACTTCTACTCGATGCGGATGTCACCAGAGCTTGTTCTCAGCGCCAGCTTGACGCCGCCACCGCGAACCTTGCCCCGCAGTTCCTTGTGACCGATCTTTCCCTGTACCGTGAGCGGGTGGTCAGTGGAGATTCTTCCCGAACCGGCGTGCGCCTCCACCTCAAAGGCAGCTTGGAGCGACAGGCGCAGGGTGATACTTCCCGAACTAGCCTCCACTTCCCACTCCGCCGTTGGCTCTCCCTGAATGGTGATGTCGCCGCTGCCCGTGCTCACCTGTAACCCTCCGCGCACTCCGCTGAGGCCGACACTGCCGGAGCCTGTCTCCGACCTGACCCGGCTCTGCGGCGGAACCACCAACTCGTAGCTGATGGAAACGTTGCGTCGCAACGCCGCGTCTTTGATGTACCCGACGCGAACAATGTTCCCCTGCTGTTCAATGGGCGGGCTGGCCACCAAGCGTTGAACCAACTCTTCCCCGTTCCAGCTCACTCCCAGCCAGCGACTCCGTGTCTTGATGCGGCCTGTGACGCGAACCCGACCGGGCTCGCCCGCCCGCACGGTGATGTCGCCGGAGCCAGTCGTAACCTCAAGCTCCACCGCGCCGGTGACGGTCAGGCTGCGAGTGAAGGAGCCCTCGGTAGCCTCCGCAGAAACGGTGACCAGCAATAGAGCGCTGACCGCTGCCAAAGCGGATGTTGCGCGGAATGAGGTCAAACGAATACGCATAGGCTTTGCCCCTCTTCGTTATTCGTAGCGCAACGCTTCCACCGGGTCGAAGCGCGAGGCGCGCAGAGCCGGCACCCAGCCGCTGAGCACGCCCACCAGCATCAGCACCGCCGTGGAAAGCGCCACCGTCCCCAGAGAAATCTGCATATGGATATCGCGCTTGCCGGAGGTGTCCTCGAAGGCCTGCCCCAGCAGCGGCAGCGTGCCGATGAGAGAAGCAATCCCGTAGGCCAGCACGATTCCGATGGCGCCGCCCATCAGCGTCATCACCATGGCCTCGGCCAGGAACTGAGCCTGAATGTGCCAGCGGCGCGCCCCCAGCGCCCGGCGCAACCCAATCTCGCGGATGCGCTCGTTCACCGACACCAACATGATGTTCATCACCCCCACGCCGCCAATCCCCAGAGTAAGAGCGCCGATAAACAGCAGCAGCACCTGCAAGCCGATGCCGATGCCGTCAATGATGGGACGGAACTGCTCTCGGCCGTACATCGAGGGCGCGCTCATCGGTGGGCGAGAAGCGCTGGCGCTTGGCCAACGTCGCCAGCACCTGCGCTTTGGCCGCGGATTCAAACCGGGGCGCCACCGGCGAGAAGACCAGTACGTTGGCATAGCGGGTGTCCCACATGTCCCCCGCCGCCGAGTAGGGGATGAAGGCGGACTCATCGTCGCTGGTGAAGTAGTTGGAGAACTGCATCTTGTTGTCCATGGTGCCGATGACGGTGAAACGGACTCCGCTGATCCGCACCACTTCGCCCAGGGCCGGACGCCCGGCGAAGAGCTTCTGGGTCATCCGACCACCCAGGAAGACGACCCGCCGCCGCAGGCGAAAATCCTCCGGGCTGAGCCAGCGCCCTTCACTGGGAGTTTCGTTGCGCATCTCGCCGTAAACGGGATAGACCCCGCGGATGGCGGTGTTCTGCAGGCGGTCGCCATAAGTGATGGCCAGCCAGCGCACCGTTTCCAGGCTGGCCTGCTTCACCAGGGCCGCTTCGGCCAGGATCATTTCTAGGTCTTCTTTTTCCAGGAGCACGCGCTTGCCGGCCCGTTCCCCGCCCGCCTGCTCGCTAGTCTGCCCCGGCCAGCAGACGACGGCGGTCTTGCCAAAAGCATCGAAGCCGTCGATGAGGATGGCCCGGAAGCTGCTGCCGTAGGCCACCAACAAGGTCACGGCCACGATGCCCCAAACAATCCCCAGCATGGTCAGGAAACTGCGCGTGGGGTGGCGCCGAAGCGCGTCCCAGGCCATGCGCAAGACCTCAAACAACATCGTGAGAGACCTCAGCTATCAGCTATCAGCCCTCAGCTATCAGCCCTCAGCCCTCAGCGATCAGACTGCGACAGTCAATCATTGAATTGCCGAGTAAGTCAGGCCGTGGTCTTCGCCTCGTGATTTGCACCCGCGGTGGCTGGGCGAGACACCCATTGCAGAAAGAGGTATGCTCTTCTCCCGCTTTGAGGAAGAACACCCTGTGGCCGCACCAGTGGAGGAGCGATGCCGCGCGATTTTCACGACCTGAAAGTGTGGCAGAAAAGCCACCGGTTGACCCTGACCATCTACAACGTCACCCGCACCCTTCCGCCGGAAGAACGATACGGACTGATGAGCCAGATGCGCCGGGCGGCAGCCTCCGTCTCCGCCAACATCGCGGAAGGCTGCGGCCGGGACGGCCAAGCCGATGTGGCGCGCTTTTTCGACATGGCCATGGGATCGGCCAGCGAGCTTGAATACTATGTGCTGCTTTCGCACGACCTGGGCTTCCTCGCCAGCCCGGCCTATCAGCGCCTTACTCGCGAGGTGACCGAAGTCAAACGCATGCTGACTTCGCTGACTCAAAAAATGCGCACGGGACACAGCCGCGGGGTCCCGCCGCGAAAAACCGAGGGCTCCTCCTCCTGACGGCTGAGAGCTGATAGCTGAGAGCTTCTTCACCTCAGCCTCCCGCTTCGTAGCGCAGGGCTTCGATGGGCTCGACGGCGGCGGCGCGGCGGGCCGGATACAGGGCGGAAAGAACCGCCACCGTGCCCAGCAGCGCAAACGCCACCAGGCCCGACTCCAGCGTGGGCAGCAACCCGGCGAAATAGCTGTCCTCCTTCACCTCGGCAAACAGCGCCGCATTGACCCCGGTGCAGATGCCGTAGGCGATGGTCAAGCCCAACCCGCCGCTGAGAAAGACCACGATGATGGTCTCCACAAAAAACTGCCAGAGAATGGAGCGGGAGCTGGCCCCCACGGCCTTGCGCACCCCGATCTCGCGGGTACGCTCCCGCACCGCTACCAGCATGATGTTCATCACCCCGATGCCGCCCAGAAAAAGCGTGATAAGACCGACGGCGCCCATGAAATATTTCATCCCGTCGGTCATGGTGCGAAAGGCTTTGGCGTCTTCGACCGTGTCCCAGATGGGCGCGGCTTCCTTGTCATAGGGCGAAAAGTTGTGCAGGCGGCCCAGGGCGCGTCGCACCTGGAACTTGCACTGCTCGTGCAGCTCCATGGATTTCGGCGTCACCAGCAGCAGGTCGATCGAGGAGGGCGTGGCCGGAGGCTTGTTGGGGAAGTCGCGCACCACGGCCCGGAAGGGGATGAAGACCTTGGAGATGTCCTGGCCGTCGTAGCTGGAATCCTGCTCCTTGAATCGCATCACCCCGATGATGGTGTAGGGGAACTCGCCCACGGTGATGGTCTCGTGCAAAGCCTCGCGCTCGGCAAAAAGCTGTTTTTTCACCTCGCTGCCGATGAACGCAACCCGGCGAGCGCGTTCTTCGTCTTCCCAGTTGTGGTAGCGCCCTTCCCCGATGCGCAGGCTGCGCACGTCGCCGAACGGGGGCAGCGAGCCGGTCACCATAAACGATCCGTTGTTGTAGGGGCTGCGCACGGGAATGTTGGGCTGCCCTAATTCGGGCAGCACGTCCTTGCAGGCGGGCGATTCCGCCTGGACCGCTTTGTAGTCTTCCGCCTCCCAGCGCACCTGACGCCCGGCGCGGACACCCCCGGCGTGCAGCGAGGTACGTCCGGCAAAAACAATCATGATGTCCTTGCCCAGGGTCTCAGCCGCCCGCTGCTGGCCCACGCGCAGACCTTCGCCGGCAGCCACCATCAGAATGATGGAGATAATTCCCCAGGAAATACCGAACATGGTCAGGCCGGTGCGCAGTTTGTGCGCCCACAGCGTGCGCAGGGTGTCGAAGAAAAGCTCCCGCAGTTGCATGGCCGCGCCTAGCGGTTATTGCAGAATCACCTGCTGCTCTTCCTTCAAGCCCCCGAGCACTTCGGTCTTGACCCCGTTGGAGAGGCCCAGCTTCACCGCCAGTTTGCGCCGGGCCTTCTCCCCCTTGGGGTCGGGCGTTTCGACCGAGGCGTTGCGCTCCTTGTCATAAATCACCGCGGCTTCGGGGATGAGCAGCACGTCGTGCTTCTCTTCCAGAATAATCTCGGCGTTGGCGCTCATGTTGGCCTTGAGCTCCCCGGTGGGATTGTCGATGGAGACGCGCACCTCAAAGGTGGTGACGTTGTCCTTTTCCACCCCCATAGGCGAGATCTTGGTGACGCGGCCTTCAAACTTCTTCTCCGGAAACGACTCCACCGTGATGCGGGCGGGCTGGTCGAGGAAGACCTTGCCGATGTCGGCCTCGTCCACTTTCCCTAGCACGTAGACCTCGCTCACGTCGCCAAGCGTCATCACCAGCGTGGCCTGCGAGCCCAGCACCAGGATGGAGCTCACCGCGTCGCCCACCTCAACGTCGCGTGAGAGCACCAGCCCCTCCATCGGGCTGACGATCGTGGAGTTGCGCAGGTCTTCTTCCGCCCGTTCCAGGGCGGCCTGGGCCTGAGCTACTTGGGCCTTGGCGCGAGCCTCCTCCGCCTTGGTGACGGCCACATTCCGCAGCGCTGCCATCTGCTTGTTGAGAGCCAGGTGGTAGGCTTTCTCAGCATCCTCGAGAAGCGCCTGGGAGATCAGGCCATCCTCGTGCAGCCCCTTGGCCCGTTGCATGCTCGCCTTCAGGTAAGGAAGGTCAGGAGCCTCCGCTTCCACCTGGTTGCGCTCGTAGCTGGCCTGGGCGGCTTCTTCAGCAGCCTGGGCGGCCAGCAGGCTGGCACGGGCTTCGCGCACGCGGGCGCTCAGCTCCTCTTTGTCCAGCTCGATCAACACCTGGCCCAACTTCACCCGGTCGCCATAGTGCACGAAGATCTCTTTGACGATGCCGCTGGCCTTTGACTTCACTTCCACCTTGGCCAGCGGCTCGATCTTGCCCGTGGCCACCACCGAGCGGGCAATGTCGCCCCGCTCCACCGCAGCCAGCTTGGACGGGTCGATGGTGTAGTTCGAGCGCAGCGCCCCGGTGAGGCCCAAGATGACGGCCAGCGCGCCAACACCGGCCACACTGAAAAGAATCCACCGCCGCCGTTTGCGGCTGTTCTTATAGTTTGTCGCCATTGCTTTGTCCCGTTTCCACGAAGTCCCGTTGCTCTCAACAGTCAGTACGAGTGGGGGCAGAATAAAGTTCGCTACCCCTGACTTCTTCCACAACCCACGGTGGGGCTACCTCGCCGACCTCCCATTGAAGCGCCCTAGCTTCTCAACGATTAGACGAGGGGAATGTGGGACGGTCCCGACTACTTCCTGCGGTGGCTTGACACCGCGCCGACGGCCACCAAGAATGGCAACGCCTGCCCGTTGTCGAGAGGTGTCTATGTCACAGCCACCGGCCTTCCCGCCTTCGAATCTCCCACTCGGCGATATGCCGGCGGCGGAGTTCCGCGCCGCCGGCCACCGGCTGATTGACTGGGTGGCCGACTACCTCGAACACGCCGACCGCTACCCCGTCCTCGCCCGCACCACACCGGGGGCGCTGCGGCGTCAACTGCCGGACGAAGCCCCCGAACAGCCGGAGGCGCTCGACGCCATCCTGGGCGACTTCGAAAAGTTGATAATGCCCAGCGTCACCCACTGGAACCATCCCGCCTTCTTCGCCTACTTCGCCATCACCGGCTCCGGCCCCGGCATTCTGGGTGAGCTGCTGAGCGCGGCGCTGAATGTCAACGCCATGCTGTGGAAGACTTGCCCGGCAGCGAGCGAGCTGGAAGAGGTCGTGATGGACTGGCTGCGGCGGCTGCTGGGCTTGCCGGAGGAATTCGTGGGCGTGGTGATGGACACCGCTTCGGTGGCGAGTCTGTGCGCCATCGCCGCCGCTCGCCAAGCCCTGCCGGAGCTGAACATCCGCGAGCAGGGTCTGGCCGGGCGCAACGAGGTGCCGCGCCTGCGGCTTTACACCTCTGAGCAGGCGCACTCCTCGATTGAGAAAGCCGCCATCGTACTCGGCTTGGGCCAGGCCGGCGTGCGCAAGATTCCCGTCGACACCGCCTTCCGCTTGCGGCCGGAGTCGTTGGCGGCAGCGATCGAAGAAGACCTGAAGGACGGCTGGAAGCCGTTTTGCGCTGTGGCTACCGTCGGCACCACTTCGACGACCAGCGTGGATCCGGTGGC
>DATEUS010000109.1:0-4839 GCA_035282985.1 Candidatus Acidiferrales bacterium | reverse complement strand
CGACGAGGTTCAAACCGGTTTCGGCCGCACTGGCACGCTGTTCGCTTGTGAACAGGTGGGGTTCGAGCCCGACCTGCTGGTGGCGGCCAAATCACTGGCCGGGGGTTTGCCGCTGGCCTCGGTCACCGGACGAGCCGAGATCATGGACGCTCCGATAGTCGGCGGGCTGGGTGGAACTTTCGGGGGCAATCCTCTGGCCTGCGAGGCCGCCCTGGCGGTGCTCGAGACCTACGATGCCGAGAAGTTAGGAGAGCGAGCCTGCCGCATCGGGAGGATATTCGAGGAGACCACGCGGGACTGGCGGGAGCACTTTCCCTTGATCGGCGACATTCGAGGGCGCGGGGCGATGCGCGGGCTCGAATTGGTTCGCGACCGCGAGAGCAAGGAGCCGGCGAAGGAAGAGACCCAGGCCGTCATCCGTGGCTGCCACGAGCGCGGCCTGATCATCCTGCCGTGCGGGACTTACGGCAACGTCATCCGCGTGCTGGTGCCGCTGGTGGCCAGCGATGACCAGATTGAGGAAGGGTTGGCGGTGCTGGAGGCGTCCCTGAGCGCGGTTACGGCTTCGGTTACCACCCCCACTCAACCTTAGAAGCCATCGTGGAACTCAAGTCTGTCTTGGGCCGGAGAGACGTTCTGGCCTTGGCCTTCGGGGGCATCATCGGCTGGGGCTGGGTGGTGTTGTCCGGGCCGATGATTGACCAGGCCGGGACGCTGGGCTCGATCGTCGCCGTGCTGGTGGCGGCGGTGATGGTCATCTTCGTCGGCCTCACCTATGCCGAGCTCACGCCGGCTCTTCCGCGCGCTGGTGGCTCGCTGGCTTTCACCTACCGAGCGTTAGGGCCGGGCTGGTCGTGGGTCTGCGGCTGGGCGCTGGTACTTGCCTACGTAGGTGTGTGTGCCTTTGAGGCAGTGGCGATGGCCACGGTGATCAACTACCTCTTCCCCGGTTTGCGCCTCGGCCGTCTCTACTCGGTGGCCGGATCGGACGTGTATCTGTCTTGGATTGTGGTGGGAGTGCTCTCCGCTCTTCTGGTGGGGGTCATCAACTGGGTGGGGGTCAAGACCAGCGCGAGTGTCCAGCAGGCTGCGACCTGGGGGCTGTTGCTAATCGGGGTGGCCTTCTTCTTCGCCAGCAACATTAGCGGCCGGGTGGAAAACCTGCACCCCTACTTCACCAGCAGTAGTGGGGTGCTGCGGGTCGTCATCCTGATGCCCTTTCTGATGGTGGGCTTTGACATCATCCCCCAGACCGCCGAGGAGATTAAGGTTCCCTTGCGAGAAGTGGGCAAGATCATCCTGCTCTCCATCTTCATGGCCACGGCCTGGTACGCGCTGGTGCAGTGGGGCGTGGGCCTCAGCTTGCCGGCGGAAGTGCACAAGAGCAGCGAGCTGCCCACGGCGGACGCCGCCGCCTACGCCTTCCGGTTCGCGCCCGCCGCGGCGGTGATGGTGTTTGGCGGCCTTCTTGGCATTCTGACTACCTGGAACGCCTTTCTGGTCGGAGCCACCCGGCTGCTGTTCGGCATGGGGCGCGCGCAGATGCTGCCGCAGATTTTTGCCCGGCTTCACCCGCGCTACCAGACGCCGGTGTTCGGCATCCTGTTCGTGACGTTGTGTTCGCTGCTGGCTCCTTTCCTGGGGCGCAAGGCGCTGGTGTGGCTGGCGAACGCGTCCAGTCTCGGTGTGGTGGTGGCGTATTTTCTGGTGTCGGCCTCTTTCGTTCAACTGCGACGAAAGCACCCCGAGTTGCCCCGCCCCTATCGGATCCGCCACGGCAAGCTGGTGGGCTACGCCGCCACAGTCATAACCCTTCTGTTCATCCTCCTCTATCTTCCCTTCAGCCCGTCCTCGCTGGTGTGGCCGCAGGAGTGGGGCATCGTGCTGGCCTGGGTGTTGCTCGGAATCATCGCCTACGCACTGGGCAAGCTGCTCCATCCTGCGATTGATCGCGCCACGCAGGAGCGCATCATTCTGGGTCAGTACGCCACGGCGCCCGCCAACCCCGAATCTCAATCCCGGCCAGCCAGGAGAGAACAGCCATGAGCAAGCGCATCTTTGTGCTGGGCGGAGCGGGCAACATGGGCTCGGAGTTGACTCGGGCCTTGCTCGCCTTCGAAGACGTCAGTGAAGTGGCGATCGGCGAGGTGAATCGTGCGGCTGCCGAGTGCTTGGCGACGGAGTTGAACGATCCGCGTGTAAAGGTGGTGGCAGCCGATGTCACCCACACCGAGGAGACCGCCAAAAAAGTCCGCGACTACGATGTTCTCATGAATGCCACCTATTTCGGCTTCTTTGACGCCGCCCTGCGCGTGGCTTGTCAGGCCAGCATCAACTATGCCGACTTGATTTCCGAGCCGACCCCGGAGCAGGCGGAGAGAGCGCGGCAAGCCGGCATTACCGCGCTTTCGGGGCTGGGCTGCACCCCGGGCCTGTCCAACGTCCTGGCGCGCCACGGCGCCGATCGGCTCGATGAGACCGAAGAAATCCACATCCATTGGGCTTCCTTCCGCACCGTGGCTCCCTCGGAAGGTCTCATCGACACCATCATCTGGGAGCTGGCGGCGGAGTGTCCCACCCGGCAGTACTACTTGAACGGCCGCTTTGTCGTGGTGCCACCCTTCCACGGCTCCAAGCTGGTGCGCTTTGCCGAGCCGGTGGGCGAGCAAGTCGTCTACTTCATGCCGCACACGGAAACGGTGTCGCTGGCGCAGAACATCCCCGGCGTCAAGTACGTCAGCGTCCGGGGCACCTGGCGGCCCGAGCTGATGGACGACTTCCGCACCCTCAACCGCTACGGTCTGCTCGACCCGGCCCAGGTCGACGTCGCCGGGAAGAAGGCGGTAGTCGCCGACGTGGTTCGCAAACGGATGTGGCAAACCCACGGCGGACGCACCGACCAGCAACTGTGGGGCTTCTTCCTCAATGTGGAAGTCTTAGGTCGCCGCGCCGGCAACCGAAGACGTTGCGTGATGAACGCCTCCCACCCCGTAGAATGGCGGGAGCGCTCGACCGCGAAGATGACCGGCATCCCGGCTGCGGTGGGAGCCGTGCTCCTGGCCCGGCACGGGCGCAAGAAGGCGGGCATTACCTACCCTGAAGAATACTACGATCCTGACGAATTCCTGCGGGAGTTGGCTCGCTTCCAATCGATTCGGATAGAAGAGTCCTCCGAGGAAGTTTCATGAATTGGTCTGTAGTCAAGAGTCGTCGCTCCCTCGCCGGCGTGCCGCGCCGACTCAACCGTAGGTTGTTCCTCACCGGGGCCCCTCTGATTCTGTGTCTGGGCTTAGCGGCTTGGCCGCATGGTTCCGAGCCCTCGGTGCCAGCCCCGCTGTCGGCTGACCTGATCCTGGTCGGAGGCAAGGTGCTGTCCTTCGATCATCAAGAGCGCGTGGTAGAGGCGGTGGCGATCAAGGGCGAGAAGATTCTCGCGGTGGGAACCAACGCCGAAATCCGCCAACTGGGCGGCCCCAACACGCGCAGCGTAGACCTCGTCGGCCGGACCGTCCTCCCCGGCTTCGTCGACGCGCACTCGCACACCACCGGGGTCTCCCCGGACTACCTGGACTTGACCGCCGCCCGCTCCGTTGAGGAGATTGTCAGCGCGGTGAAGCAGAAGGCCGCGACCACACCAGCGGGCGAGTGGATCGTTGGCGCCGGGCCGTTCATGTTCTGGCGCGGCTGGGACGACCAGCGGCTGCGGGAGAAGCGGCTGTTGACCCGCTCGGACCTCGATCCCGTGTCTCCGAATCACCCTGTTCTGCTTATCAAGGAAGCGGGCCACGCGCTCGTGCTCAACAGCTACGCCTTGAAGTTGGCCAATATTAGCCGGGAAACGCCCGACCCTCAGGGTCAAATCCTCAAAGACCCGGAAACCGGCGAGCCCACCGGCATCTTGCTCGAATCGGGGATGAACTTGGCGTTGAAGCATCTACCCGCGCCGACCGTGGAAGAGCAACTGGCGGCCGCCCGGAACGCCTCCGATCAACTCCTGCGCTACGGGACAACAACCGTAGCCAACATGAGCGTTAGCAGCGAGGATGTGCGGCTTTTTCAACGGCTCTATCGCCAAACCCCGGAGCTGCTGGTCAGCACGGTCTTGTGTCCGCTGGTGCCCACCACGCAGCCACTGGCGACGTGCCTGGGCTTCCTTCAGAGCTGGCCAGTAATGTCGGGATTCGGCAACAGCGACCTTCAGGTGGGCGCGCTGAAAATCTTCGTTGATGGCGGCATCACCGGACGAGCGGCCTGGTTCAAGACTCCTTACAAAGGCCGACCGGACTTCTACGGCATACCGCAGGTGGAGAAAGAAACCCTGTTCGAGGTGGTTCGCCTGGCTGACCAGTTGGGTTGGCAACTCCACCTCCACACCTGTGGCGACGCCGCTGCTGAACTCGCCCTCGACGCCCTTGAGGCGGCACAGCGGCAGAATCAGACGAAGGGACGGCGCCACATCCTCACCCACTTGTACGTGCTCAGCCCGGAGATGATGGCGCGGATGCGGCGTCTGGGCGTCGTGGCGGTGCTGCAGCCCAATTTCGTCTACAGCCTGGGTGAGCACATGCGCGAGGCTTTGATCGAAGAGCAGTTGGAGCACATCATTCCCTTCCGGAGCCTGCTGGACGCAGGAGTGACGGTGGCGTTGAGCGCGGATGGGTTGCCCCAGAACCCGATGTACGGCATCTACGCTGCCGTGGCGCGACACACCGACCAGGGGAACATACTGGGCAAAGCGGAGGCAGTAAGTGTGATGGACGCCCTTCGGGCCTATACGCGAACCAGCGCCTATGCCCTCTTCGGTGAGAACAATTGGGGCAGCCTCGAGCCTGGGAAGAT
>DATEUS010000108.1:0-2805 GCA_035282985.1 Candidatus Acidiferrales bacterium | reverse complement strand
CTAGCTCGTGGGACTGTGCTGGGCTTTGTGTTGGCCCAATCCGCGGTGGGCGGCCTCGAGGAGGTCAGCAATGGTGGCGCCTTTGCTGTGAGCCGCGGCGCCCCAACTGAAGGCCAAGCGGTAGTCGTCGATGGGGTGCTCGCGGTTCCAACCATTGGTCATTTCCTGCAGGCGCTCGACGGCCACCTGGGCCTTCTGTTGGCCAAACCCAGGCAGCATGACTACAAACTCATCGCCCCCATAGCGGATGAGCGTGTCGGTGGTGCGAAAGTTCTTTTTTAGCAGCTCGGCAAAGTCGGTGAGGACGCGGTCGCCGGTCGAGCGCCCGTGACGAGAGTTCAGCGACTTGAAGGCGTCCAGGTCGATCAGCACAAGAGTGAGGCTGATGCCGATGCGCTCGGCCCAGCCGATTTCCTTGGAGAAATTCTGGTCCAGGTAGGTGCGATTCAAGAGCCCGGTCAGAGGGTCGAGCAGAGAAAGATCCTTGGCTCCCATTTGGGCGGCCAGCGTCTTGCGCGCGTCAAGAATGAGCTGCCGCTTCCTGTTCCCGTAGACGCTGAACAGACCGCTCACAACCACGCAAGCGAGGCAGAGTACGGGCAGATACCATTTATTCCACCAGGAGATTCCCCCGCTCCACGTCCCTCGCGGGAGTAGGGCCAGAAGGAGCAATGCGCCCGAGAGCACCAGCAGCAGGAGAGCGACAGTGCGAAGCAGAAGCTCCTGGTTTTCCAGGACCTGCATTCTCTGCCGCAGTTCCTCCGCTCTCATCGTTCCTCGTGTCCTTCGAAGCGGAGAGTGAGAGTGGGAACGCTCACTCTGCGATGCTTCCGCATTGCTGTTCGACTTGCAGGGCCAAGGCGGCATCCAACGCGGCGGTGCGTCGCTGGCGGGCGGAGCAAACCTGCTGCGGCGTCAGTCCCGGGGCGCCGCGCAGGTCGGCGCCTTCGAGGTTGGCACCGGTGAAGTCGGTCCGATGCAGGATGGCGCCCTGCAGGTCGGCTCGGCGCAGGTTGGCGCCGCGCAGGTCGGCATCGGCGAGGAAGGCATTTTGGAGTTGGGCATTTTGCAGGTCGGCTCGGGAGAGCCGGGCGAACCACAACGAAGCTCCACGCAGATCGGCGAGCGCCAGCCGGGCGTCTTGTAAGTTGGCGCGGCGCAGGTCGGCTTTGCGGAGATTGGCTTGCGAGAGCCAGGCCAACTGCAGGCTGGCGGCGTAGAGGCTGGCTTTCTCCAGCCGGGCGTCGACCAGAGTGGCGCCGAAGAGATCAGCGTAGGAGAGATCGGCTGCTTCGAGGTCGGCCCGGGAGAGGTTGGCCTCCTGCAGGACAGCCTCCTGTAGATTGGCGCCGACCAGGCGGGCACGGTCGAGCACGGCCGCCGACAAGCTGGACTGGCGGAGGTTGGCGCCGCTGAGGTCGGCCTCGGAGAGGTAAGCGCCGCGGAGGTCCGTCTCCCACAACTCTGCCTTGACCAGAAAAGCGCGGTAGGCTTCGGCGTAGCGCAGGCTGAGACGGTTGAGGCGAGCGCCCTGGACGCGGGCGAGGTCGTTTTCGCCGCTGCTCCAGCCCGGCGGCCGGGGGGAAACTTCAGCCTGCGTCAGGTCGGCGAAAGGATTGTAGCCGAGGGTCCACAGAGCGTAGGGAGCCCAGCGCCGGATGTCGGCTGCCTGCAACCCTGGAGCGCGACGGCTGTCGTGGGGCGCGCCGTAGATGGTGCCGACGGAGAGCAGAGCGAGAAGGCAGCCGAGAGCGAACAAAAGGATGGGCGCATTGCGACTCTTGGAGTCGGCCGGGGCTTTGCGCGGGTTCAGGGGGAGCGGGCGGTCGGCGCGCAGCGTTTTGCTTACCAGCTCCTGGAAGTAAAGCGCCAGGGCGGTGGCCGCCACCACCAGCACTACGTGGAAGAGAGAGTCACGCAGGTTCTGCCGAGTAAGGTACCGGCCCCAGAAAAGCAACAGCGTGGCCGGGACGGCCCAGTAGGCCAGCAGCAGCGCCAGGCCTTTCTCCAGGGCCGGGAGCGGGGGCCGGTTCTTGCGCAGCCAGAGGAAGTGATCGCGGATCAAGCCAATCAACAGCCAGGGGCGCGTCCGGCGGTCCAGCGACCGGCCATCGGAGAGGATAGCGGGCACCTCGGCCAGAGCTTCCCAGAGGCGGCGGAGGTAGAAATGGAAGGTAATGTAGAGGCCGAGCAGGAGCAGGGGCCCGACCAGATAGAATCCATCCATGGGCATCACGGTGCCGATGTGGGGGAAGGGGAGCGAGGACGAGTTGGTAAGCAGGTCGAGGTCGGTGGAGAAGAGGATGAGGGCGGCGGCGAGGGCGCTGATGAGCAGCAGGGTCAGAAACAGCCGCCGGGCGCGGCTTGAGGCTTGGGCCACAGTCTCCAACCCTTCCTCATCGAGCAGCGGCTTGGGCAGGACGGCGCCGGAGAGATTGGCGCCACCGAGTTGTTCGGGGGCGAGGCCTGTGGCGTCGGCGAGGTTGGCGCCCTGCAGGTTTGCTTCCTGGAATCGCGTGCCCAGCAGGCAGGTGCCCTGAAGATCGGCGCGCAGCAGGGAGGCTTCGCGGAAGTCGGCGGCGGAGAGGTCGGCACCGCGCAGGCTGGTGCGGTGGAGCACAGCGCCGCGGAGGTGGGCGCCGGTGAGGACGATGCCGTCCAGGTTGGTGTTGGAGAGATCGGCGCGCTGCCCCTCGCGCGTGCCCGAGTCCAGCCATTTCCAGTGCTGGAGGAGAATCTGGGCGAGCTGCTGGCGAGTGATGGTCTGGAGCGGAGAAGGGGCGGGCGGCACCGCCTGGGGCCGAA
>DATEUS010000107.1:0-7573 GCA_035282985.1 Candidatus Acidiferrales bacterium | reverse complement strand
ACGACGCCCGCGCCGTGATGGAGGTAATCCTGCGCGGCGAGGCCAGCGACGTTCAAATCGCCTCGCTGCTCACCGCTCTGCACCTGCGGGGAGAAACGGTCGAAGAGCTGACCGGCTTTGCGGAGGCCATGCGCCGGCACGCCCGGCCCATCTTCGCCGACGGCTAGCGTCCCGCCGGCCCCTTGCTTGACACCTGCGGCACCGGCGGCGATGGCGCCGGCACCTTCAATGTTTCTACTGCTGCCGCCTTCGTGGCCGCGGCCGCCGGCGTGCGTGTGGCCAAGCACGGCAACCGCTCGCTCTCCAGCCGCTGCGGCAGCGCCGACGTGCTGGAAGCCCTGGGGGTGAACCTGCTGGCGGAGCCGTCGCGGGTGGCGGCGGCCATCCGCGAGGTCGGCATCGGCTTCATCTTCGCTCCCAGCGTGCACACGGCAATGAAGCACGCGCAGAAGGCCCGGCGGCACCTGCGCTTCCGCACCGTCTTCAACCTGCTGGGGCCGCTGACCAACCCGGCGCAGGTCGACGCTCAGGTGGTGGGCGTCTTCGATGCCCGCTGGCTGGAGCCGATGGCGGCCACGCTGAGCGCACTCGGGGTGCGGCGCGCCTTCGTCGTGCACAGCCGCGACGGATTGGACGAGGTTTCGCTCTCCGACGCCACCGAGGTGGCTGAATTGCGCGACGGCCAGATTAGCCGCTACAGCCTGACGCCGGAAGACTTCGGCCTGCCGCGCGCGCCCCGAGATGCACTGCTGGGCGGCGACGCTGAGACCAACTCCAAGATCATCGAGAGCCTCTTTCAAGGGGAGCGCGGCCCGCGCCGCGACATCGTGCTGATGAATGCGGCCCTGGCGCTGGTGGCCGCCGGCGTGGCCGCCGACATCCGCGCCGGTGTGCAGCAGGCAGCCGTTGCCATCGATTCCGGCGCCGCCCACGAGCGCCTCCGCGCCTTGGTGGAGTTCACCAACCGCTCGGCGGAAACGTAGTCGCGCTGAAGGGAAAGCGAAGCAACGCCGAAGGGTTAGCAGAATGCTGAAAAACGGCCCTGGGTGTCATTCCGAGGAATCTGCTTTTCTTGTCGGGGCTTGTGGTTAACAAGCAGATTCCTCCCCCTCGGCTCGCTCCGCCCCGCTGGCAATCGTGGGGCAGGCTCGCTCGGGGTCGGAATGACAGGAAGAAGACTTTTTCGGCAGCCTATTAGGTGCGGTTCTGGAGGGCGGGAGGCTTGACCCCGGGCGGCAAAGCGTCGCTGCCCTTGGCGGGGTCATTTGGCTTGGGAATTTTTTTCAGGATGGCGCGGTTCTCCTCGATGTGCTGCTCGGCGCAGCGCTGGCAGTAGCCCTTGCCGGTCTCGTCATCGCGCAGCGCCGCCAGGTCGTAGCAGCCGTGGATGCAGCCGCAGTAGCCCGTTCCCATCGAGGTCTTGATCGGCACCAGGGCCATATTCGCCTCTCCCTCTGAAGCCGCATAGCTTACCATAGAGAGCCGCGCGCAGACGACTTGCCTATGTGGATTCGTTTCGTACTCTACGGCCTGCTGGGATGGAGCGCCGAAATTGTCTGGACGGCGGCGACCGACTTGGTCCGCAGCCGGCAACGCGACTGGCGCCTGCGGGGTTACACCTCGCTGTGGATGTTCCCCATCTACGGCCTAGTGGCGCCACTCTATGAGCCGGCGCACGATCTTTTCCGCTCCTGGCCCTGGGTCGCGCGCGGCCTTCTCTACCTGCTGGGAATCTGGGCGGTGGAGTACGCCACCGGCTGGCTGCTGCGGCGGCTGACGGGCAAGTGCCCCTGGGACTACTCACACCTGCGCGGGCACTTGCACGGCCTGGTGGCGCTGGAGTACGCCCCGGTGTGGTTCCTCTTCGGGCTGGTGCTCGAGCCCGTGCACGACTTCCTGGTCCGGCTCACGCCGGTGCTGCAGAGGGCGCTGGGCTTCTAGCCGCAGAAAGCAAGACGGGCAGGGCGCCTGCCCTGACCGTCGAGTCTGTACAGCTTGGGGAGAAGACTGCGACTAGCGCTTGGGCTTCTCCTTTTCCATGCCCTTCTGCTCGCCGGTCGTCTCGATGGAGGCGATTGTGAGGGTATCGCCTTCGATGGTGCCCTTCACCTTGACGTGATGGCCGGCGTGCTCTTCGGCCTTCGCCTGGGGCTCAAGCACGTAGAGCTTGCCGTCCGTGGGGTTGATGAGCGCGAACTTGGCCCCGCTGTTCTTCACACAGGACTTGGCGCAATCAGCGTGGCCTTCCTTGGCTCCCTTGGCGGCGCAGTGGTTGTCCGTGACCCAACCGACGACCGCTTTCTCCTCCGACTTGCCCTTCTCGCCGGCCAGGCCGATGCTGGCGACGACTAGAATGGCTAGAATGCAAAACAGCAGACGCTTGGTCATAAAGAACCTCCCTCCCATCCCTTGAGTTCAGATTTCCCTTTACGGGTAAGGGCGCATCTTGGCAACCGATTGTTCCGGTGTCAAGAGACGACCTGTGGTGGAATAGATTCGCTGGGCAGGCGGCGGGTTGCACCGGGGCGACCGGCCAGAACTAGCGGAGGGCGAGGAAATTCTTCAGCAGTTGCTTGCCGTCCCGGGTGAGAATGGACTCAGGGTGGAACTGCACGCCCTCAATGGGATAGCGCCGGTGGCGCAGGCCCATGATGACGCCCTCGGGCGTGCGGGCAGAAATCTCCAGCTCCTTCCGGGGAAAGCCTTTGCGAGAAACAACCAGCGAGTGGTAGCGGGTCGCCTCAAACCGCGGCGGCAGGCGGCGGAAAACCCCCCGGCGGTCGTGAAGGATGGTGCTGGTCTTGCCGTGCATCAGCGTGGGCGCGGGAACGACCTTGCCGCCGAACGCCTGTCCGATGGCTTGGTGACCCAGGCAGACGCCCAGCAGCGGCAGCCGCCCGACAAAACGCTGGATGAGCTCGAGGGTGATGCCGGCGGTGTCGGGCGTGCCGGGGCCGGGGGAGATGACGATGCGCTGTGGCTTCAACCGCTCGATTTCCGCCAGCGTGACCTGGTCGTTGCGTCGCACCACCACCTTCTCGCCCAGCTCACCCAGGTACTGGGCCAGGTTGTAGGTGAACGAGTCGTAATTATCGAGCAGGAAAGTCATTAGACTCTCTCCCCCAGGCAAGGGCCTGGGGGCTCAACAAAGTGAAAAATAGCTCGCCGAGATACTGCGCTAGGTTGTAGGTAAACGAGTCGTAGTTGTCGAGGAGGAAGACCACTAGAGCAAACCTCTCTCGGCCAGCTCGATGGCTTCGAGCAAGGCGCGGGCCTTGTTGACCGTCTCCTGATACTCGCGCTCGGGGCGCGAATCGGCCACTACCCCGCCGCCGGCCTGCACGTAGGCCACGCCGTTCTTGACCACCAGGGTGCGGATGGCGATGCAGGAGTCGAGGTTGCCGGAATAATCCAGGTAGCAGACGCAGCCGGCGTAGAGGCCGCGGCGAGTAGGCTCGAGCTCTTCGATGATTTCCATCGCCCGCACCTTGGGGGCGCCGGTGACCGTGCCGGCGGGAAAGCAGGCCGCCAGGGCGTCAAAGCAGTCCACGTTACGGCGCAAGCGCCCGCGCAGGCTAGAGACTAGGTGCATGACGTGGGAGTAGCGCTCGACGAACATCAACTCGTCCACGCGCACCGAGCCGTACTCGCACACGCGCCCCAAGTCGTTCCGGCCCAGGTCGACCAGCATCACGTGCTCGGCGCGCTCCTTCGCCGACTGACGCAACTGCTGCTCCAGCCGCCGGTCTTCCTCCTCGGTCGCGCCGCGCGGCCTCGTGCCGGCGATGGGGCGATAGAAAACGTTGCGGCCCTGCACCTTGACCAACATCTCCGGCGAAGAGCCCACCACTTGCAGGCCGCCCAGGTCGAGAAAATACATATAGGGCGAGGGGTTGACTCGCCGCAGCGCCCGGTAAATGGAAAAAGCATCGGTGTGAATCGGAACCTGAAAACGCTGCGAGAGCACTCCCTGATAGACATCCCCGGCGCGGATGTAGCGCTTGAGGCGGCGCACGGCCGCCAGGTAGTCGTCGCGGGCAAAGTTGGACTCCACCGCCAACGGGCGCGCGCGCCTGCTGTTCGCCGCGGGCGGCCCGGCCGGCGCAGGCAGTGGCTGCCCCAGCGCCCGCGCCATTTCCTTCAAGTCGCGCACCGCACGGTTGTAAGCCGGCCGCAGGTTTTTCTTCCCCTCAGTGAAGACATTGGCGATGAGAATGACCTGGTGGCGGAGGTGGTCGAAGGCCAGCAGCCGGGAGAAGAAAAGCAACTCGGCATCGGGCAGGTTCAGGTCGTCGGTGGCGCGCTCAGGGAGGCGTTCGAGCAGCCGCACGACGTCGTATGCGAAGTAACCGACGGCGCCGGACGTAAACGGCGGCAATCCCGCCGCGGCGGGCAGGCCCGGCCAGGAGACCGGCCGGTAGGCCCGGGTCAAGCGGCGCAGGTCGTCAAACAGGTCGGCGGTGCGCTGCCGGGTGCGACCAGCTTCGGTGATCTCGGCCACGCCGTCGCGATAGCGCAGGCGCCGGTCGGGGCCCACGCCCATGAAGCTGTATCGGGCGATCTTCTCGCCGCCCTCAACGCTCTCCAGCAGAAACGATGGTTGGTTGGGGCGCGCCAGGCGCAAGTAGGCGGAGACAGGAGTGAGTAGGTCGGCCGTGATACGCAGGGTGACCGGCACCACGTTGCCGCCCTTGGCCAGTTGCTGGAAGGTTTGGAAACCGGGCTCGATCATTGCTCCGCCTGCTTCAGGCTGCGCAGCACGGTGCGGCGCATCACCGCGAGGGGCGCGCGCAGCCCGGTCCAGATCTCAAACTGGGCCGCCCCTTGTTCCACCAACATCTGCCAGCCGGGGATGGTCGTGAGGCCGCGGCGACGCCCGAGCCGAAGCAGCTTGGTTTCGCGCGGATTGTAGACAAGGTCGAACAGCACGCGGCAGTTCAGCTCTTCTCTGCGCAGCGGCGAGGCGTTGGTCTCGGGCGCCTGCCCCACCGGCGTGCAGTTGACGATGGCGTCGAAGACCCGCCGTCGCAAAGCTGCCCGCAGCACTGCCTCGCCCCCCACCGCCTTCGCCAACCGGCGGGCCGATGCCGGCCGCCGCGACGTCACACACACATAGGCTCCGGCGGTGGCCAGGGCAAAAGCCACGGCGCGTGCGGCTCCGCCCGCACCCACGAGCAGCACCTGGCTGCCTTCGAGGCGAATGTGGCGCTGCAGCGTGCGCAGCACGCCGATGTAGTCGGTGTTGTAGCCGTAGAGCTTGCCTCGACCGCGCACCACCACGGTGTTGACAGCGCCGATGCTCTCCGCCAGCGGGTCAATGCCGTCGAGATAGCGCAGGGTGGCCTGTTTGTGGGGGTGAGTAACGCTGAAGCCAGCTACGCCCAACGGGCCGACCGCCGCCAGGAAATCCCCCAGACTCTCGACCTCGAAGGGCAGATAGACGGCGTCGAGGCGCGCCGCCGCCAGCGCGGCGTTGTGCATCGCCGGGGAGAGCGAGTGGAGAATGGGACAGCCGATGACGCCGTAGACCCGGCTGCGCGCCTTGAGCCGGTGCGCGCGATAAAGCTCCCGCATCTCGCTCCAACGAAGCTGGCCGGGCGCCGTGGCCGGGCCGCGGTCGAGGGCGGCGTAGGCCAGCGCGCTGCCGGCGCGCAGGGCCAGCACCCGACCGGGCAGGCCGACCGTGCCCATACTGACCGCAATCAGGCGCCGGCGATGGCGGCGAGCCAACGCCAATAGATTGACGTTGTCGCGCTGGCGGCGCGCCGTGACGGAAATCTTGACCCGATCGCCTCCCAAACGATCCAAGTGTCTGTACAGACGCTCCAGAGCGCCTGGGCTCGGCGGCATCCGGCGGAAGTCGTGGAAGGAAACAATGCGGCGCGCCGGAGGCAGGAGGGCGGCCCGCAAGGCAGGGGGGAAAACCTCCAGCGTGGCCGCATCGACATCAACCCACTGGCAGCCGGCGCGGGCGGCCAGCGCCAACACAGCCAACTGGGCGGAGGCGCTGCCGGCAAAGTGGCCGCCATCGGCGCGGCGGCGACAGGTGGCGATCAAGGTGAGCCGGGTGCGGTGACGGGCCAGCCGCTCCAACACCGCGACCATCGGCGCCAAATCGCTCAGAGCATCGAGGCGCAATTCAGCTACGCGGGCAGTGCGCTCGGCCCGGGCCAGCGCGCGCCAGAAGGCGCTCGGGCTGGACTCGGCCACGACCACGGCGATGGGGTCAGGAAAAGACATGCGGGCCACGATTGAACTCGCCAGCAAAAGCGGAAGAGTCTTTCTAACATAGCAGAGGGAGCCTGTAAAGGCAGCCCTCCGGCGGCTCACTGCCTAAGAAAACCGGCTGAAAAGCGAGAAAAAACAGCGGTTGCCGAGAGTTTCAGCTTGACAACGCTCGCCGGCCTCTGCTAGCGTGCAGGGCCAGCAGCGCCCACCAGAGCGTGGGAGACCGTCTCCCCGACCAAGGAGGTTTCAGTATGAGAAAGCTGGCGCTTGCCACGGTGGTCAGCCTGACCCTGGCGGTAACCATTTTCGCGTTTGCCCAGGGCTACGAGCCACCCACTAACGTAAACCAGAATGATGTCTACTGTTCCGGCTTTGTGGCTCCGACGTTGCTGCCCGACGACGTGCGCATCGTAATGGGCGAGGATGCGGTTGGACGCCTTATCTATTCCCACAATGACAACGTCTACCTGGGCAAGGGCAGGGACGGCGGCCTGTCGGTGGGCCAGCGCTTTCTGGTGGTGCGACCCTTTGATGACCCCTCGTTGCCGGAAGTGGAAGCCTTCAAAGCCCAACACAAACTGACCGGGGCTTCTGATGAGGGCGCGTGGTACAAGAAGGAATATCTCGGGCAGTACTATCAGGACATTGGCCAAGTGGAAGTGACCGCCGTGCACCCCACCAGCGCCATTGCCCGGGTCACGCACGCCTGCGACGCGGTGGGGCTGGGCGACGTCCTGGTTCCCTTCCAGGAGCGCCCCTATCCCGAGTACAAACCAGAGGCAGAATTCGATCGCTTCGCGGCCCCCAGCGGTTTGCCGGTGGGCGTGCTGATGCCGGGCAAAGACTTTGGGCACGCCTTCGGCCAGGGGACCGTGCTTTATGTCTCGCTCGGTTCCAGGGATGGGGTCGTGGTGGGTGATTACGTGCGGCTTTTCCGGCCTGCCCACAACACCGCGTACAACGGCTATCGGAAAGTGGTGATGGGCCAGTGGAAGAGGTACCGGGGCGTTCCCGAGCAGAGCACGAAGCAGTGGGTGAGCAAGCCGCTGCCCACCGGAAAGCGCGAAGACTTGCCCCGCGAGTCGATGGGGGAAGCCCTGGTGGTGAATGTGCAGGAAAAGGTTTCGACGGCGCTGGTCACCTTCAGCCTGCGGGAAGCCCACGCCGGCGACTTTGCCGAATTGCTGCCGCCGGCCGGGCCGCAGGCAATATTGACCGTGGATCCGCCCAGCATCCCGCGTGGCGCCAGCGCCACGCTGAGCTGGTCGGCCCGTCTGGCTGATCAACTGATTGAGATCCGCCCCGCCCCCGGTGTCGTCACGAGCCGGCGGGGAACTACGAACGT
>DATEUS010000106.1:0-4520 GCA_035282985.1 Candidatus Acidiferrales bacterium | reverse complement strand
GTCGATCAGCTTGGTCACGGTGGGGTGGGTGCCGCAGACGGGGCAGTCGGGGTTTCGGCGCAGGCGCAGCTCGCGGAACTTCATCTGCAAGGCGTCGAAGACCAGCAGGCGGCCCTTGAGGGTCTCGCCCTTGCCGATGATGAGCTTGATGGTCTCGTTGGCCTGGATGGAGCCGACGATGCCGGGTAGCACGCCCAGCACGCCGCCTTCGGCGCAGCTCGGCACCAGCCCTGGCGGGGGCGGCTCGGGGTAGAGGCAGCGGTAGCAGGGGCCGTCTTCGTAGGCGAAGACGGTGGCCTGACCTTCGAAGCGGAAGATGCTGCCGTAGACGTTGGGCTTGCCCAGCAACACGCAGGCGTCGTTGACCAGGTAGCGGGTGGGGAAGTTGTCGGTGCCGTCAACGATGATGTCGTAGTGGCGCAGGATGTTGAGGGCGTTCTCGCTGGTCAGCTTGGCTTCGTGCAGGACGAACTCGGTCAGCGGGTTTAGGTCCTGCAGGCGCTCGCGGGTAGCTTCGAGCTTGGAGCGCCCGACGTCCTTGGTGCCGAAGGTGACCTGGCGCTGTAGGTTGGTGAAGTCGACGCGGTCGAAATCCACCAGGCCGATGCGGCCGACGCCAGCGGCAGTGAGGTAGAGTCCCGCTGGCGCGCCCAGTCCACCGGCGCCGATCAACAACACCTTGGCGGCCTTGAGCTTCAACTGCCCCTCCATGCCCACCTCGGGCATGATCAGATGGCGGCTGTAGCGCAGGATCTCCTCCTGCGAGAGCGTCGCCTGCGCGGCTCTCTCCGTGTTCTGGATTGCGGTTCCCTTGCTCATTGCTTTTGCTCCGACGGCAAGGCACAAGGCCTTGCCCTACCCAAGCTCTCCCCTAGGCGCCGCACGCCTGAAGTCGCGCCCTGACGAATCTGTGTTCATCAGTGTGCATCTGTGGTTTCAGCTCTTTTCCGCCGGCGATGGAGGGGACGATGCTGACCACGTCGCTCTCCTTCACCGCGGTGTTTTCCTTCTCCAGGTAGCGGATGTCCTCATCGTTGAGATAGACGTTGACGAAGCTGCGCAGCCTGCCGTCGTCGGTGTAGAGGTGGCGGCGCAGGTCGCTGTACTCGCGGGTCAGCTTTTCCAGCAGCTCGCCCACCGTGGCGGCGCTTACCTCAACGGACGCCTGCTTGCCGGCATACGGCCGCAGCGGCGTGGGGACAATGACTTTGGTCATAAACGCTTCCTTTGTGTTCAGGCCAGCGGCTTCCGCCGCTGGCACCCACGGGCGGAAGCCTGTGGGCTGAACTTGAATCTAACAGCCCCTCCCTCAGGGCCTGAAACCCGGCCCCGCCAGTCCATCCCAATCCGCCGCATCCCTCGCATGCGCTCGGGACAAGGCGGCGTGGGGACGATGACCTTGGCCACGTCAGCCTCCTTCTCACCCTGCGCAGCCCCGTGGCTTGTCCTGAGCCGTGTCGAAGGGCCCCGCCACGGGTCTCGCCTTGCCCAGCGGCAGGGGCCGCTGGGCTGGACTTTGAAGAGGGGTCAGCCTCCGCTTTCCCTCTTTGATTCCGCCTGGGCCGTGGGGGATGCAATTGCCGGGTGCATCTCTTCCGGCAGGAATTGGCTGCGGTCGTCCGACAGAACCCAACTGGTGGTTTCCTGCGCTACCCCTCCGGCCTGCCCGCCGCCCAGGCGGGCGACGCGGACCACGACATAAGAGTACCACGGCAAAGCGTGCTCGCGGTCGAACTCGGAGGGCCGGGCGGGGTGGTCGGGGTGCGAGTGATAGAAGCCCAGGATCTCCAGCCCCTGCTCACTGGCCTGCTTCTCGGCCCAGCGGAAGTCGTCGGCGGTGACCAAGAAACGAGTGCGGGCGGCTTCGCCCTGGCGGCGGTTGTCGAGCGGCAGCAGCGCCTGCACTTGCTTCTCCTCGCTGTCAGTGACGATGCCCAGCAGCGCCCCGCAGCACTCATTGGGGTAGGCGCGGGCGCCGTGTCGGCGGATTTCTTCGAGTAACCCGTCGCTGATTTCCAAGCTCATCAAGCGTCCTTGTTGCAGAAGCGCTGACGCAGGCGAACCGCTCCTCCCAGGGATCTCACTAAGTCTCCAGTTCTGCTGCGCCGAGCGTTTCTTTCATCGCTAGGGACAAGTCGCGAATGGCCCTTTCTCCGTCGCCCACGAAGCACGAGCCGTGCATGGTGGCCAGCGTCTTTGGCCGCAAAGCGGCCAGGCTTTCCAGGACACGCTTAATGCGCGGCGTATAGGGCGTGACGTAGGCCAAGGGGCCGGCCTGCATCTCGTTGAAGGCCTGACGGGCGCGCCCGACAACGTCACTTTCGGTGACCGGCTCGACGTCGCCGAATTGGAGGAAGAGGTCGGAGCACAGCAGCGTGCGCTGGGTCTCTTCAAACAGCACCCCCGCATCCCAGCCATGGGGAAGATGCGCCGTATGGCAGGAGCGGAAGCGATACTTGCCCGTGGCCAGCGTCTCACCGTCCTCCAGGGAACGGGCGGGACGGATGGCGAAGTCGTTGACGCTGAGCGTGGCGGCCAGGAACGTGCAAACTGGCTGGGCGGTGGGAGCCACCTCGAGCCATTGATTCAGCGCCCCGCACTCGTCCGACTCGAAGTGACTGAAGCTGATCCAGCGAATCCGGGCAGGTTCAAGCAGGCGGGCAAGCGCCTCGCGGAGCTCCGGGAACATCCAGCGGTAGCCAGTGTGGAACAGCAGTGGCTCGTCGTCCTTGATCAGGAAGTGGTTGAACTGCAAATTGAACTGGGGAACAAAAATCGTGAGCCGGTAGAGGTGGGGGGCAATTTCGGTGATCTCGGCCATGCTCATACCTCCTCATCCCAAAAACGTTCGCTCAAGTACTTGTCGCCGCCACAGTTTGTCATTCTGAGGAGCCCGGAGGGCGACGAAGAATCTGCTTGCCCGGCAGGCTGGGCCAGCAAGAAAGCAGATCCTTCGCTCCGCCTGCCTGCCGCAGGCAGGCTCAGGATGACAACGGGACACATTACAGTTCCTCGTCCCAGAAGCGTTCGCTTAAATATTTGTCGCCCCCGTCGGGGAAAATGACGACGATGACAGCCAGTTCGTCTCTCGGAATCCTCTGCGCCACCTGAAAAGCGCCCCAGAGCGCCCCGCCCGCCGAGGGACTGGCAAGCAGACCTTCTTCGCGCGCCAGCCGCTTGACCATCCGGTAGGCGTCCTCGGTCTGCACGACTAGGTTTTCGTCGGCCAGCGTCTGGTCGTAGATGCCGGGCACGATGGCGGTGGGCATGTGTTTCCAGCCTTCCAGACCGTGGAAGGGACTGTCGGGCTGCAGCGCGATGCAGCGGATGGCGGGATTGAATTCCTTGAGCCGCCGCGTGGTGCCGACGAAGGTGCCGCTGGTGCCGAGCCCGGCGACAAAGTGGGTCACGCGCCCCGCGGTCTGCTCCCAGATTTCCACCGCCGTGCCGTGGTAGTGCGCCTGCCAGTTGGCGGGGTTGTTGTACTGGTCGGGGTAGAAGTAGATGTCGGGCTCTTTGGCGTACAGCGCCCGGGCCTGACGGATGGCGCCGTCGGAGCCTTCCGCCGGGTCAGTAAGAATCAACTCGGCGCCATAGGCGCGCAGAATCCGCTTGCGCTCGATGCTGGCGTTGGCCGGCATGCAGAGCCGCACCTTGTAGCTGCGCGCGGCCCCCACCATGGCGTAGGCGATGCCGGTGTTGCCCGAGGTGGCATCGAGGATGATCTTGCCGGGCTTTAGCTTCCCGTCGCGCTCGCCTTCGAGAATCATGTTGAGCGCCGGGCGGTCTTTGACCGAGCCGCCGGGGTTGAACCACTCCGCCTTGGCGTAGAACTCGATGTGGGGGAAGTCGCGCCCGATGCGGCTCAGGCGCAGCAGCGGCGTGTTGCCGACGCGGTCGAGCACGGAGACGCCCTGCGCCGGCGCCACTTCGGTCTTTGCCCTCGGGTTCATTGTCGGTGTTCCTGCGCCTGCCTGCCGCAGACAGGCTTAGATGCCGCCCGGCTTGCCCGCGGCTTCCGGCTTGCCCGTAGCTTCGGGCCTGCCCGCCCCAGGCGGGCCTGTGCCCGGTGCGCCCTGAGGTACAACTTTCCATTCTAGGAGCGCGGGCAAGGGGCGTCAATGAAACCACCAGCGAGCGGCCTGCAATCCCCCCTCACTGGGCGCTACTTTCATTGGATGGTGCCGGCTTGCTGCCGGCTGCAGGTTTTGGCTAGACTGGGGGGCGTTCCTCGCAGTGGGTGCTCCGCGTCAGCGTTTTGCGTGCCTTCATGCGAGGAACGCCCCGAGGTGGGCCGATGATAAGGCCGCTGATCGAGAAGGCTTTTCCCGCTGAGGTACTCGACCGCCTGCGCTCGGCCGGTTTCGAGGTCACGACCGTCAGCAGCAGCCCCGAGCGCATCCGCGTGCTCAAGCACAACTGCGCCGCCGTCTTCGAGCGCCAGACCGACAGCCAGCTCCGGCTGGCCCAGGTCCCTGGCTACGTGTTTCGCGGCGAGATCGGGCGGCTGTGGGATGCCG
>DATEUS010000105.1:0-3809 GCA_035282985.1 Candidatus Acidiferrales bacterium | reverse complement strand
ACGACCGGTCGGTGAGGCTGGCCTCTAGCAATGTCCACGCGGCGCGAGCGGCAGACCCTGCTGATCGACGCTGACGACACTCTGTGGGAAACCAACCTGCGATTTGAGCGTACCCTGGCGGCTTTCTATGAGCTGCTGCTGCCGCTGGGCTATTCCAAAGAGTACGTGCTCGGCGAGGTGGACCTGGCCGAGCGCGCCCGCATCCCCCACGGCGGCTATGGCGAGGGTAAATTCCTGGTCACCCTGGAGGAGGTCTACCGTCGGCTGGCGGGTCCGCGTGTCGATGAAAATTGTGTGGAACAAATCCGCGCTCTTTCGCGGCTCTTGCACGAAGCGCCGCTGCGAATTCTTGACGGAGTGAGAGAGACGCTGGCCTACCTGGCGCCGCGACACAACCTGCTGATGTTCACAAAAGGAGATGCGGAGGAGCAGGCAAGCAAAGTGGAAGCCTCCGGGCTGGGAGACTATTTTGCCCTGCGCGAGATCGTTCCAGAAAAAAACGAGGAAGCCTATCGCGCTTTAGTGGAGCGCACCCGGCTGAATCCGGCCGAGGTCTGGATGGTGGGCGACAGTCCGCGCTCGGACATCAACCCGGCCCTGGCAGTAGGTTTGAACGCCGTCTACATCCCCTCCGCCCACAAATGGGAGTACGAACACGAAGACATCCGTCCCGGCAACGGCCGGCTGCTCATCCTGGAATCCTTCCGCGAGTTGCGGGTTCACTTCTGATGGCGGAAGCAAAGCAGACAGCGGCCGCCGTGGACTGGCGGGAAGAGTTCTGGGACCTTGAGAACCGCATCTATCTCGACTGCGCCAACCACGGGCCTTTCCCCAAGGTGACCATCCGCGCCGTCGAGCAGGCGCTTGACCTCAAGAAGTATCCGGAGCGAATCAGCAACCACTTCTACATCGAGCTGCCGGAGCAGACCCGGACCCTGGTGGCGCAACTCATCGGCGCTCGTCCGACGGAGATTGCCCTGACCACAGGCGCCTCCGACGGCGTCAACGCCGTGGCCCGCGGGCTGGCCTGGCAGCCGGGGGACGAGATTGTGCTGCCCGCCGGCGAGTTTCCTGCCAATTACTACCCATGGAAGAATCTGGAGAAGCGGGGCGTACGGGTGTGCGAAGCGGCGCCCGGCGATGGGCGCTTCGTCACCGCCGACGACCTGCTCAGCCGGCTCAGCGAGCGCACGCGATTGGTAGCGGCCAGCTACGTCGGCTACGGTGACTCGAATCGCCTCGATTTGGGCCGGGTCGGCTCCGTCTGCCGCCAGCGCGGCATTCATCTGTTGGTCGATGCCAGTCAGGCGGTAGGCGCGCTGGCCTTTACGGTGGACGACTTGCAGTGCGACTTCCTGGTCTGCTGCGGCTACAAGTGGCTGCTCTCGCCCTATGGCACCGGTTTCTTCTACGTGCGCAAGGAGCTGGTTGAGCAACTCGAGGTGGGCGACATCCGCTGGCTGAACGTCGAAGGGGCGGAAAACTTCAATCGGCTGCCACGCGAGGGTTGGCGGCTGGCAGGGGGCGCGCGTCGCTGGGATGCTACCGAGGTCTCGAACTTCCTGAATCTCTCGGCGCTGAAGGCCTCGCTTGAGTTCTTGCTGCGGGTGGGGGTGGGGGAAATTGAGCGGCAGGCGCGAGCGCTCTCCAGCTATCTGGTGGAACATCTGCCGCGCGACCGCTGCGTGCTGCGGAGCCCCCGCGAAGTAGGGCGGCGGGGTGTGTTCGTCTGCGTGGCCGCGCGCACAGCGGAGAAAACCGCCGAGCTCTGGCAGACACTACGCAACCGGCAGATCTTCGTCAGCTTGCGGCAGGATGCCTTGCGCGTCGGGCCCAACATCTACAACCGCGAATGGGAGATGGACCGGCTGCTGGAGGTTCTGGCCGAGTAGGCCGGTGGCGCCTCAGCCCTTGGCCCGGCGGGCCTTCTCCATTTCGTCCCAGAATTCCTGGGGCACTTCGAGCAGGTCGTTGAACTGCCCGCCCTGGCGGAGCCACTGGCCGCCGTCAATGGTGACGCACTCGCCGTTGATGTAGTCGGCCTGGGGGCTGATGAGGAAGGCAGCCAGGTTGGTCAGCTCCTCGTGGCGCCCGAAGCGTTGCATGGGATGGCGGCGCAAATGCTCCTTTTCGAACTCGGGCGAGGGAATCACGCGCGACCACGCGCCTTCGGTGGGGAAGGGGCCGGGCGCGATGGCGTTGAGCCGAATGCGATGGCGGGCCCACTCGACCGCCAGCGACCGGGTCAGCGCCAGCACACCCGCCTTGGCGCAAGCCGACGGCACCACAAACCCGGAGCCGGTCCAGACGTATGTGGTCAGGATGCTCAGCACCGTGCCGGGCTGGCGGGTTTCGATCCAGCGGCGGCCGAGGGCCAGCGTGCAGTGAAAGCTGCCGTGGAGCACGATGCCGACCACGGCGGCAAAGGCGTTCGGGGAGAGCCGCTCGGTGGGGGAGACAAAGTTGCCGGCGGCGTTGTTCACCAGGACGTCGACGCCGCCGAACTGCTCCGTTGCCTCGCCGATCATTTTCTCAACGGCAGCGAAGTCGCGGACATCGCAGGAGGCCCAGGCAGCCTTTCCGCCTTGACTGCGGATATCGTCAGCGGTCTGGCGCAGGGGTTCTTCCCGGCGGGCAGTCAGGAAGATTTGGGCGCCCAGCTCGGCAAAGCGCAGCGCCATCGAGCGGCCGAGTCCGGTCCCGCCGCCGGTAATCAGAACGGTGCGGCCAGCCAGCAAGTCGGTTTGAAACATGAAGAACTCCTTTGAGGCGGATTGGAAGGAGGGATTCTAGCGCAATCCCGCGCGGAAAGGGTCAGAAGAGCCGGTTGAGCCGGAAGGGGATTTCGACCACCACTTCCAGGCTGACGGCGGTGCCGTTCTTGTGGCCGGGCTCGAAGATCCAGCGCTGGAAAGCCGCCACGGCGCTCTGGTCGAGTTCCGCGTGCAGGCTGCGGACCACCTGTACATTGGCCACGGAGCCATCGCTGCGGATGATGCCGTAGAGCGACACGATACCTTCTACCCCTTGGCGACGGGCCGCGGCGGGGTAGCGCGGGTCCACCTTTCGGATCGGCACCGGAGCCGAGAGGGGGTAGTTGTCGGCGGCGCCTCCGGCCGCCGCCTGGCTGGCGGCACCGAGCTCGGCGAAGCGCAGGATCCAACTGCCCGTCTGGCTCGTCAGGTTGGGCATGTTGATGTAGATGGTGTAGACGCGACGCCAAGGCGTGCCCTCGCGCGGCACAGTGCCAGGGCGGATCCCCTCCAGAAGTTCTTCCGCGCGGTTCTGCGGCGACTTATCCGCCGGGGATTGCAGATTGGCAGCGCTCTCGGTTTCGGGTTTGGCCGGCCGTGGTGATGCCGGCGGTGGCGCCGGGACGCCTGCTCCAGGTGGGGCTCCGACGATCACTGGGCCCGGAGGCACCGGCCCGGCAGGGGTGACGAGAATATCAGGGGCGACCAGACCACCGGGCCCGCCGCCTTCGCCGCCCAGTCCGCCACCACTGCCGCCACTGGCGCCGGGGACGCCACCGGCGACCCCACTTGGACTCCCTTTGCCGGGAAAAGGCCCGGCGACAAAGCGCGCCCGCAGGTTTGCCTCCGGCAATTGCATCACCGGCGCAGGGGCCGCCGGGTTTGGGGTGAGCGCAATCACTCCGGGCGCGGCCAGGTCGCCGCTGCGCGGTGTTCCGACCGGGGCGTTCACTTCCGGAGCGGTTGCGGGCCCTTCGGTCCCGGTCGAAGTCGGCAGGGTCAGGCGCGGCAAGAGATTTTCCAGTTGGGTGTCCTGCAGTGCGAGCTCAGCGCGAC
>DATEUS010000104.1:0-7337 GCA_035282985.1 Candidatus Acidiferrales bacterium | reverse complement strand
TCGATGCCTTCGGCTCCGGCCCCGGTGCGGATGCTCTTGACGATGTCGGTGGTGCGGTCGATCACCGTAACGCTGCCGGAGCCGATGTTGGCCACGTAGAGCTTGTGCTCATCGGGCGTGGGCACGACCATGTGGCTGACGTCTTGCTCCGTCTCCCAGGCTTTCAAGACGGCGCCGGTCGCAGCGTCCAGCTCCAGGACCGACTTCGCGCCCTCGCAAGTTACCCAGAGGCGCTTGCCGTCGCGGCTCACCACGAGGCCGTGGGGCTGGGTGTAGCGACCGAGGTCGAAGGTGGCTTTGACCCTGCGGTTGGCAAGGTCTAGCACGGTGACCGTATTGCCGGGCTGCATCCGCGGCTGCTCGCCCTCCCGAAAGACACCGTAGTAGCCGTAGTTGGACACATACGCGGTGCGACCGTCGGGCGAGGCAGCAGCTTCGTGCGGGCCCTGGCCGGTAGGGAGCTTGGCCTTGACCTCATAGTTGGCGGGATCAACCAGGGCGGCTTCGTGGTCGGACTTGTTCAGGACGACAAGGAGGCCGTCGGCCGCAACCGCCGGCACCGCCAGCAATAGAACCAGGGTCCCAAGTAGGCCGTAGCAACGACGTTTCATATCATCGCATTGCAGCAAGTAGCAAGACCAGCCCTTCGACGGTTCGACTTTCGCTCACCATCCCGAGCGAGAGTCAAGGGACCGTCCTGAGCGAAAGACGAGGGACTCGCTCACTGCTGTTCGCTCGCTCAGGGCACCCTGCCTGCGGCAGGGTGGCGGAGCGGGTGGGATTCGTGAAAGCAGACTTTCACCCTGAGCGAGTCCCGCGCAGCGGGACGAGTCGAAGGGAACCTACAACCAGTTTCTGCTTCTTTCCCCGCTTCCACCCTTTCAACTGTGCCTCCAGAGAGCGAGCCTCCGCGTACGTTGCAAGGTGGCGGAGCGGGTGGGATTCGAACCCACGGTACCCTTTTGGGGTACACGGCATTTCCAGTGCCGCCAGTTAAACCACTCCTGCACCGCTCCGAGCTGAATTCACCATAACAGAGCCTCGCGTTTTGGCGCAAGAACGGCCCCATCTGCGGCGTCACTGCGCTGTTGTGCGGTCGAGGCGGTCACGCAGGTCGGCCAACAGCAACATGGCATTGAGCAGTTGGCCGCGGGCCAGTTGCTCCTCCGGCGGGTGGTGGATTCCGATGGTGGCGATCTTGGCTGCCGTCAGCATGGAAAAGCGCAAGGCAGTCTCACGCAGAGATTCATCGGCGGAAGGGTCTTCGAGCCCGCGGTCAAAGCCGCGGACGCGCTCGGTGATGTCCTCCAGGAAGTGATCCAGGCAGAGAGCGGACTCCTCCAGTTCTCCCAGAACTGGGTTTTCGCAGCCTCGCACTCTGCAGGTCATGCCCAGAGGCTCCGACGGAGCAATCTGTTGCGGCTCGGCGTCGGTCAACAGTGTAGGGAGAAGGCGGAGGCAAGTCAATCGGCGGCCGGCCCGCGGCGTTGTTTTCCTGGCAGCATCCGCGACGATTCGTGGTAGAGTTTTGCTCCCAGGTCGCACGCAGACATTCGTGGAGCAGCCGATGAGCGCAAACATCCTGGTGATTGATGCCGACAAGCTGGTGGTGCAGTTGCTGGAAAAGGCCTTGGGCAAGGCCGGCCACCAGGTAACCGCAGTGGACGAGCCCGGACGGGGCCTGCGCCTGCTGGACGAGCAGAGCTTTGACCTTGTGATCACCGACATCGGCCTGCGTCGCTTGAGCGGCATTCACGTGCTGGAGCGGGTCAAGGCCCTCGATGAGGCCATTGAGGTGATTATTTTCGCCGGCGCCGAGGACGAAACCTTCGAGAACGCCATCGCCGCCCTGCGCCTGGGCGCCAGCGACTTCCTTACCAAGCCTCTGCGCAATATGGACGAGCTGATGGTGGCGGTGGAGCACGCTCTGGTGAAACGCAACGTGGCCACCAACATCCGCCGCCTGACCGGCAGCCTGGAGCAGATGCGCAGCACCGACCTTCTGACCGGACTCTCGACGCGACGCTTCTTTCTCGAGCGGGTCAGCGTCGAACTGCGCCGCGCTCGCCGCCACAAGAAGCACGTTTCCTGCTTGTTCATTGACCTCGACCACCTGGAGCAGATCAACCGCGACCACGGCCTGCCCTGCGGCGATCAGGCTCTCATCTACGTCGCTCGGGCCGTGGCCCACGACCGGCGCCTCACCGATATCCTCTCCCGCTACGGCGGGGAAGAGTTCGTCGTGGCCATGCCCGAGACCCGGCCCGATCAGGCGATCATCGCCGCCGAGAAAATCCGCCAGCGGGTGGCCGAGGGCAAGTTCACCTTCGGCGGCCAGGCTATCCCCATCACCGTCAGCATCGGGGTGGCGGGGGCCCAGGGGCCGGAATCCATCACCGAGTTGATTGACCTGGCGCAGCAGGCGCTCGAAACCGCCAAGCGCAGCGGGCGCAACTGCGTCCGGGCGGCTGAAGTCGGCGTGGGCGATTGACTCGTCCCAGGCCGCTGCGTACAATAATTTTGCTGCGGAGCGAGCGTAGCTCAGCCCGGTAGAGCACTGCCTTGCCAAGGCAGGTGTCGTGGGTTCGAATCCCATCGCTCGCTCCACGTTTTTCCGCAGGAAAAACGCCCTGAGCGAACGAGCGCCAGCGAGTGAGTCGAAGGGTAGCAATCCCCCAACCCAGGACGAGTCGAAGGGTGGGTTCGTCTATTTACTCGAATGCGCTGACGGCACTTATTACACTGGGGTCGCACCTGACTTGGAAGGACGGCTCCGGAAACACAACTCTGGGCGCGGGGCGAAGTACACAAGAGGCCGAAGGCCGGTTCGATTGGTGTGGTCTCAACCTTGCGCCAGCTATGCGGAAGCGCGCGCGCTGGAGGCCCGATTGAAGGGCTGGAGTCGGGAGAAAAAGAGGCAGCTTGTGGCGGGTTCCCTTCGACTCGTCCCGCTGCGCGGGACTCGCTCAGGGTGACCCTTCGACTTCGCTCAGGGTCACAATTCCCCTCGCTCGCTCGATTCTTTTTTGCCTTGCTCAAGAGGGAGCCAAAAATGTCTCGGGTTGCGAAGTCACCATTTATGCCCACGCAACCCAGTCGGGGCTGCGTTGACTTCTCTCGGAGTGCAGTCTAGGATGGCCGCACCGGAGGGCGGAGAGTTCGGCCAGATTTGACAACCCCAATGGGGCCGCGCGAGGATTAGGCGAAGGCTCTGAGTTCGGGGCGAAGCTGGTCTTGCAGCCCATGAGTTTTGTGGACTACCTGGCCCAGGAGTATGAGTAAGGTGGCAGCTTGGCTTTCCTCTTTCATCACGCCGGTGCAGCCGGTGGCGCCCCTGCCGTACGAAGTCGACCCTGTGCTCGTCTGGCTACAGCATGTCTCGCTGGGCTCGGCTCTGGCAGGCATTGTGCTCGGTCTCTTTCTCGTGGTTGGCCAGCGGCGTCTGGGAGAGAACTCCCTGAAATGGCTTTGTGTTGGCCAGTTCGTGCTCCTGCCAATGCTCGTAATTGCCATGGGCAATATCGTTGGCTTGCAGCAGGCGAAAAAGGTGGAATTTTGCCAATCCTGTCATCGCACCATGGGGTTCTTTGTTAACGACATGCAGGATCCAAACAGTCAGGCCTTAGCGGCGTTGCACTACCGCCACCGGTGGAGTCCCGAAGACCAGTGTTACGCCTGCCACGCCTCCTATGGAATGTTTGGTGACGTCCGTGCCAAGTGGAAGGGACTGCAAGATTTTCTCAAGTACTACACCGGAACGTACAAGATCCCGGTTCGGATGCATGCGCCCTACGTCAACGCCGAGTGCTTGAAGTGCCACGAGCGCACACCCAAATTTACTGACTCTGCCTACCACGCCGGTGCACTCCTAGAGATTCGCAGCGGCGAGCTGCGTTGCCTGGACTGTCACGGGCCCGCACACGCTGAGCAGGTGAGTGATGAGAACTCTCACCGTCGGTAAGAAACCCTTCGCTGCCAATCCGTGGCTGCGTGTCTGCGAAGGCCTGACTCTCATCGGATTTCTCCTCACCTTGAACTCCATGTGGCACACTACCGGCCTCAGCTTCACCCTCTTTGTTGTGCTGGCGGTCCCTTCGCTGTTGCTTTCGGCGACCGTCGTCCTGGTTTTGCTCATTGACGACCTGCGCAAGCGCTACAGCCTCTTCGAGCTCGAGGAGTACGAGCCCGGCGAGGTGGTATTTCGCCAGGGCGACCTCGCCGACCGGGTCTATTTCATCCAGAAGGGCGAGGTGGAAGTCATCCGCACGGTTGAGGACAAGGAAATTGTGCTGGCCCGCCTGGGACCGGGGGAATTCTTTGGCGAGATGGCCTTCTTTGTGAGCGACGGTCGGCGCACCGCCAGCGTCCGTACTTCGACTCCGGTGGAACTGCTAGCCTTGGGGAAGGAGAACTTTACTCGCCTGCTCGGGGCCGTGCCGGCGGTGCAGAAAGAGTTCTCGTTAAAGGCGACTGAGCGCATCAAGGCGCACGGCCGCTAAGAGACCACCGCCGGGCCTTCGGGGAAAGCCTGCCAGCACAGCCAGGCGGTGTTCCGGACTGCTGTCTTAAGAGAAAAAAACCTTTCTCGGTGCAAGCGGGGTGCATGGTAGGTTCTGCGGAGCCTCGTGGAGAGCGCGGAGGAGCGCGGAGCCGCTCGGGAAACCCATAGATTCTGCGGCGAACAGGCAGGGGCGAGCCGGTTTGCCAAGGCAGGTCGCGATACTGTTCCCATCCCTTGCTCCGTTCTCTTGCGGAACCGGATTCGGCTCTAGCACTTTAGTACTGCCCCGAATGGGAGCTTTGGTCTATTGTGGCTGGGGCTCTTGGGGCCTAGGCTGAGTAGCGAAACAAGGAGGTGTCGGAAATGGCCAGGCTGCTGGGCATGGCGCCGTGGGCGCTCGGTTGGGGGCTGATCCTGCTGGGCGTGTTCATTCTTGTGGGCGGGACGGCCACTTGGGTCGCCGCCTACGTCCAGCCGACCCAACTCGATGCTCCCAGTTGGCTCAGCCTGGTGAGCTTGTTTACCCTGGCGCTGCTGTGCTATGCCCTCGGTTTCATTGCTCACGCTGCCGCCGCCACCCGGCAACACAAGCGCCGCCAAGCCGCTCTGAAGGCTATGCAAGAGGAGCTGGACACGGCCGCGTAGCGCTGCCTTTCTTGCCCGCCGCTGTTGCCTCTCTCACCCGGTTTCGTCGCCGGTTGACCCTTCCAAGCTCGCGTGCTAGCCTGATTTGGAGCCGCACGAGCACCTGCTTTGGAGTAGGGCCATGAAGAGCAACCGCATCCTGCTTACCTTGTGGGTTATCATGCTGGTCGCTACGCTCCTTGCGGCCGGCGACCCTTGGACCAACAAGCCGTTCACAGAGTGGACTGCGGAAGAAGTCGCCGCCATCAACAAGAATTCCCCTTGGGCTAAGACTCTCCTCGGGAATAGTGATCTGCCCGCGCAAGTGACGGTTCAGTGGGCGTCGTCACTGACGCTGCGGCAGGCGGCCGCTCGCGAAGGACAACTGCAGGGCACAATGACCCAACAGCAGGTCGCCCAGCTTCTCGCCATGGGTTTCCAACAGTATGTCATTGCCGTCCGGGGCGAGGGCGTCACCACGTTGATCAGCGGGTACGCGGAACTCACCGAAGAAGCGCTGCGCCGCTCCACGTACCTGCAACCCAAGGATAGCCAGCGGAAAATCTACCCCCTGGGCATGGAAGTCAATCTGGAGGGGAAGGAACCGACGGCTACCTTCTATTTCCCCCGCGAGGACTCCGGCCAGCGGGCCATTGGCCTCTCCGAGAAGGAAGTGGACTTCCTCTGGCAGTCGGAGAAGAACCGTCTCCGCGTCACCTTCGACCTTACCCAAATGACGCGCAGCGGCAAGCCCGACCTATAGCAGGGTGCTGAAAGTGGCTGGGCTTGTCATCCCGAGCGCAGCGAGGGATCTGCTTGTGCTCGCACACGCTACAAACAAGCAGATTCCTCGGGGCGGCAGAAACCACCGTCCCTCGGAATGACCGCAGCGATCTGTTTCAGCGGCCTGCCAGGCAAGCGGATAGCGCCTCAAGTGGCCGCCGCCCAAGTCATCGCTTCACTGCGATCGCCTGCACTTCGAAGTGCGCGCCGAAAATCAGTGGCCCTGAGCCCACGAAGGCCCGCGCCGGAAACTCCTGGGAAAAGTAAGTGCGGTAGACTTTGTTGAAGTCGTTGTAGAGCGAAAGATCGGTGCAGTACACGGTGACGTAAGCCAGGTCGTCCATCGTCATTCCTGCCTCGGCCAGGGTGGCCTGGACTCCATCGAGCAATACGCGGGCTTCCGCCTCCACGTCCGGGGGAATCTTCATCGTCTTGGGATCATGGCCGGTGTGCCCGGCCAGGTAGAGCGTGTCGCCGACCAGGACCCCCTCGCTGTAAGGAAGGTTGGCCTTGGCTGGATTCTTGCTCTTGATGATGCGCCGCTGCTTCGCCTTTTCCGGTGCCGATCCGGCGGTCAGCGCGATGACAAGAACGGCGGCAAGAAGAGCGGGCGCATGTTTCATGGATGTCCTCCGGTTGTTCTTTCTCTCAGGGGTAGCTGCGGTCGAGGAGCTCGATGACGTGCAAGACTTCTTGGCCGGTGGCGAAGCGCTCGACGCCGGCGCGGAGCTGCAGGAGGCAGCCGGGGTTGGCGGTCACGATCGCCTGGGCTCCGGTGGCGCGGGCGCACTCCATTTTCTCCGTCAACAGTGCGCCGGCCACGTCCGGCTGGGCGAGGTTGTAGACACCGGCGCTGCCGCAGCAGTGGTCGGCCAGGTCCATCTCCACCAGTTCCACGCCGGGAATGGCGCGCAGAAGCTGGCGCGGGGCGCTGCGAATCTTCTGCCCGTGGACGAGGTGGCAGGAGTCCTGATAGGTGACGCGCATCCCTCGTCCCGCCCCGCGGGACTCGGGACAGGCCGGCCGCGTCGGCGGGCGCAGGCCCAACTCCGCCAGGAATTCGCTCACATCGCGCACCTTGGCCTGGAAACGAGCGGCCCGTTCGCCGGCTCCCGCGTCGTCGGGAAAGAGTTGAGTGTATTCCTTCAGCGTCGAGCCGCAGCCGGCGGCGTTGACGATGATGGCGTCGCAGTCCTCGTTGAGAAAAGCCTCGAGATTGGCCCGGGCAAGTTCACGCGCCGTCTCGCGCACGCCGGCGTGGAGGTGGAGCGCCCCACAGCAGAGTTGAGCCGCAGGCACGACCACTTCGCAGCCGTTCTTTTGCAGCACGCGCACGGTGGCGCGGTTGGTCTCCGCGAACGCCACTTGGGCAATGCAGCCCGCAAACAGGGCCACGCGGGCCCGACGCTCGCCTTCGGCGGGATAGAAG
>DATEUS010000103.1:0-2303 GCA_035282985.1 Candidatus Acidiferrales bacterium | reverse complement strand
CCGGGGATCGCGGTAGAGCCGCTGCAGGAAGACGGCGACCGTGGCTGGCAGCTTTCTCCTCTCCTGCTCCTCAGGTTGCTCCACCGCGCCACCTCCTCCTACTCCAGCGGCACTTCGGCATGTCGCGCGTTTCCCCCTTTGGCAGCGATCCCGGAGATTGCCCGTGTCCGGCGCCCGCGCTTCCTCCCGCGGCGGGCATCGGGAAGCGATGTGCTAGAAACCCGGCCGGAAAGCCGGTGATTTGATGGGGTTCATGTTACTTGCCAGTTGCCGCGGGGGAAGTTGCCACCGCTTTGCGATGGTGCTCGCGCTCCTCAGGAATCGTCCAAGAAGGTCGGCCAGAGTCTTGGTCAGGCCGGTGGCAGCAGCCAGCGGCGCAAGAAACGCAGCAGGCGGTCCGTCTTCGCCTGCTGCGCTGATCGCAGGCGACACCTTCCCCGCGATCAGCGTCAGGTTGGCCACCGTCGCCGCCAGCAGCAGCTGCACCAGCGTCTTCGCCCGCCCGAAGTAGCGCGCTTGACGCACCCCCAATCTCACCAGCCGCGCAATGCGGTGCTCGACCACTACCCGTTGCCGATACTGCTCTTTGAAGTGCTCGGTCTGCTCGAAAGCCCGCGCCGCCTGTAAGTCGGTCTCCTGGGGATGCAGGGTGATGAGCCGCCCTCGCTGTCGTTTGTCATTGGTGCACTCGCCCCGGCGAGCACAAGCGCGGCATACTTCTTTGGCAAAGGCAAACCGCTTCACTCTCACCTTTGCCTGTCCCGCGCCCGGCCTCACAAAGACCCAGCGCCAGCTGCGGGTCTCTTCTCCCGTCGGGCAGCGCACCACGTCGGCCTCGGCATCAATCACAAAGTCCGCCTTCGTCAGCTTGCCCGCCGCGCCCGCCGCGCCCTTCACCGTGGGCGCGATCACCTCTCGCTCGCCCAATTCCTCTCGCACCGCCATGCTCCCATAGGCGGTGTCGCCGATCACTTGCTCCACCTGAAGCCCGGTGTTCTCTTCGCTGTCTTCCACCAGTTGCACCGCACTCTCGCCATCGCTGGCGTTGCCCGCCGTCACTGCCACCGCGGTGATCAACTGGCTCTCGGGATTCACCGCCAGCCCCGCCTTGTGCCCGGTGAAAGTCTTGCCCTGGCTCTTGTGTCCGTGGCGCTGTTCGGGGTCGTGCGCCGAGGGAATCCGATCCTCCGCCGTGCCCGGCTTGATGCGGTAACCGCGCTCGGCTGGCTCCACGTCCTGCCACAGCAGCTTGCTCAACAGATCAGCCGCCTGCGCAAGGCGTCGGTCAGCTTCGCTGTGGGCCTCCAACTGCGAACGCACTTGGCGGGCCAGCTCCAGCAACCGCTGCCCCTCCCCGATCAGCCCGCACAGAAACGCCTCGCGGGAAGCGGAATCGTCCCAATCCACTTCGCCCGCACCCTTGATGCTGGGCTCGGCGTAACGCGCCAGCTCATGCCTTGTCAGCCAATTCTCCCAGCTCACCTCTTGGCTCTTCGCCAGCTCTCGGCTCAGGAGGCGGATGCCTTCCGCCATCAGATTGTAGGTGTCTTCCTGCGCCCCCCGGCCCAGAATGTGAGTGGTGTCCAGCGCCGCCCGCATCCGCCGCCCCCGGAGATGGCCCAGCCCCTTGGCGTACTCCAGGCTGCGCCGGAAGATCGCCCGCGCCCCCTCATGGATCACCAACTGCGCGCGGAAGCATTGCAGGGTGCTCTTGGCGAAGGGCCGAGTATCAATCTCGATCCCCAGCGCCACCTTCCAGCGCAGGTCGAAGTCCGCCCGCGCCTTGGCCTCCTCATCTGACACCCGATCATGGGTCTGCAGCAGCAGTGCCATCGCCAACAGCGAGGGAGGCACGCTGGTGCGGCCGTTATCCGGGCAATAGAGCGCGGCGAACTCCTCATCCCGGAACAGCTCCCGGCCCTCCCGGGCGAGAAAACCGTAGAAGCTCTCCTCGCCCACGAACTTCAGATACTGGGTGTCCGCCCCGAACAGATCGCCCTGCGGGCTGCGCTTTCCTAACATCTCCTGCTCCCAGCAATGAAAGGTCTGCCTCTCCTCTTTGCCATCAATCAATCGCTACCTTCCTAATGCGGGAGACTTTCCGGCCGGGTTTCTAGGGGAGTTCCACCGGGCGTTCGAGGTAGAGATCGATGAAGCCATGGTGGTTCACGCGATAGTGTCCCTGCGCCAGCGGCGACCAGAATTCATACTCATCCACGCGGGACCGATCCGGTTCCATGATGACCCGCTCCAGACGAACACTGGTGTCCACCACACCGCACTGCCGGAGCAGTTCCTTAGAG
>DATEUS010000102.1:0-11966 GCA_035282985.1 Candidatus Acidiferrales bacterium | reverse complement strand
CGCGCAAGCCGGATTGCGAAAGCTCTTGGGACATTTTGGGGCGGGCCCTGTTTGCATCCGATCGTTGGGAGGAGGCTGCAGGCCTCGTGGATCGTGCTCTGGAAGCCAATGGAGACGACTACAACGTCTATGTCCCCTATGGGAATACACTCTCAGCGCTGGGCCGGACAGAAGCTCGGCGAGCACTCACCGAGCGCGCCGTCACGGTGTTGGAACAACAGGTGCAAATGGTGCCGGAAGATACGCGGGCACGAATGCTCCTCGCGGGCAACTACGCCACGCTGGGCAGGCCGAACGACTCGGTTCGCGAATTGGAAGAAGTCCTGAGACTGGGTTCGACGGATCCGCACACCATCTACAACGCAGCCTGCACGTACGGTCTTCTCCAGTTAAAGAAAGAGGCTTTGAGCACTCTGAAAAAAGCCCTGGAAGCCGGCTTCAGCGAATCGGACATCATTACTCGAGATCCTGATCTGACCTGCCTGCATGACGAGCCCGAGTTCAAACGGCTGGTCGGGCAAATGAAACCTAAAGAGTAGTATCCCCGTCCGTTCCAGAACCGTGAGAGACAGCCCTTTGGTACACTCGTCCATTGCAAGCTGTGTCACACCCTAGGGATGCAGTAATGAATCAGGGCAAGCGAGCGGGCTTAAGAGCGGGGCTGGCACTACCTGCCTTTGCCAAGATCAACCGCAGCCTGGAGCTACTGGCCCCCCGCCCCGATGGCTACTGGGAGATCCGCACTCTTTACCAGACCGTCACCCTGCATGACCGGCTGCGCTTGCGCCTGACGCGAGCGCACGGGAAGGTGGTGGTGCGCGTGCCCGGGGGTGGGGCCCCGGCGGGCCGGGCGAACCTCATCTATCGGCTGCTTGCCAGAGCCCGCCGCCTTCTCGCCATCCGCCAGGGCGTGGAAGTTGAGTTGGAAAAGAACATCCCCGCGGGGCGCGGCCTGGGTGGGGGTTCGAGTGATGCTGCCGCCGCGCTGGTGGGGTTGTTACGCCTGGCCGGGATTCGTCTATCGCTGACGGAGTTGAGTCGCCTCGGCGGCAGCGTGGGCGCGGATGTGCCTTTGTTCTTTCTGGGTGGACGCGCACTGGGGGTGGGCCGTGGCGACGAGGTGTATGGTCTTGAAGATACCAGACCGATGGCATGCATCCTGCTTTGCCCCCCGACGCCGGTTTCCACGCGCCGGGCCTACGCCTGGGCGAGAGCGCAACACTCCGCCGGCCGGTTGACGCCCCGCCGCCGCCCGGCTATCATAACTGGCGGGTGGTGGTGGCGTGCTCGTTCGCCAAGGCGAACAGGCGGGCCGGACGAACTCTGGGCCGTCGGGAACGATTTTGACCCCGTCGTCTTCTCACGTTTTCCGGAACTTGCTAGAATGAAGGCCGCGCTGCTGCGGGCGGGCGCCCAAGAAGCGGGGCTTTCGGGAAGCGGTTCCACGGTGTACGCGCTTTTTGCCCGCCGCGCCGAGGCGGAACGAGCGGCCGCGGCCTGGGCGGGCCTCGCGACAGTGTTCGTCGTGGAAACCCTGCCGCGAGGACGCTACCTGCGCGCCTTGAAACTCGCCGAAGTCCTGCGGGAGGGCTGAGGGATGCCGGGTCCGCGCGCCATCCGTGAGGATGGGGAGTCGTCCAGTGGTAGGACATCTGCCTTTGGAGCAGAAGACCCAGGTTCGAATCCTGGCTCCCCAGCCAATCCCGACTTCGGCGGGGACGAGCAACAACGGCAGGGCACTTTGAGGGGAATGGAGTGGCTGTAACCGGCAACACCTGCAAGATTTTCAGCGGCAGCGCCAACCGGGCGCTGGCGGAGAAAATCTGCGAGTACTTGAGTGTGCCCCTGGGCGACGCCAGCCTGGGCCGCTTCAGCGACGGGGAGATTTATTTCCAGATCAATGAGAACGTGCGCGGCGCCGACGTCTTCGTCGTGCAGCCTACTTGTCACCCGGTCGACCACCACCTGATGGAATTGCTCTTGATGATCGACGCCTTCAAGCGCGCCTCGGCCGTGCGCATCACTCCGGTGATCCCGTACTACGGCTACGCCCGCCAGGACCGCAAGGACAAGCCGCGCGTGCCCATCTCCGCCAAGCTGGTCGCCGACCTGCTGGAGAAGGCGGGCGTGAATCGGGCCCTGACCCTCGACCTGCACGCCCCCCAGATCCAGGGCTACTTCAACGTTCCGGTCGATCACCTCTACGCCACGCCCGTGATGCTGGAGTACTTCGTGCGCAAAGCGCTGCCTGAGCTCACCGTGGTGGCCCCCGACGCCGGCGGGGTGGAGCGGGCGCGCTTCTTCGCCAAAAAGATGGACGCCCCCCTGGCCATCGTCGACAAGCGCCGCGTGGACATTGACGTCTCTGAAGTGCTGCACATCATCGGCGAGGTGGAAGGGCAGACGGCGCTGATTGTTGATGACATTGTCGACACCGGCGGGACGCTGGTGAAGACGGTGGAGGCCCTGATCGAGGCCGGCGCCCGCCAGGTCTACGCTGCCTGCACCCACCCGGTGCTGTCCGGCCGCGCCATTCAGCGCATCAACGAGTCCAAGCTCGCTGAGCTGGTGGTGACTAACTCCATCCCGCTGAGCGAAGAGGCACAGCGCTGCGAGCGCATTCGCACCTTGAGTGTGGCGCCGCTGCTGGCGCGCGCCATCCGCTCCATCCACGAGGAGGCCTCGGTCAGCACGCTGTTTGTCTGAGAGCGACGGAGAGATTTCGGCGGCGGCCTCGGGCCGCTGTTTTGTCTAGGAGCAGGAAGAGATGGAAAAACTGATGGTCGAAGCCCTCCCCCGCGAGGAGCGGGGCAAGAATCGCGCCCGGCGACTGCGCCGAGGCGGACAGGTGCCCGCCGTCGTCTATGGCGGGGCCGGCGGGCCGCAGGCGCTGAGCGTGGACCCGCGGGTGGTGGAAAAACTCTTGCAGTCGGAAGCCGGCCGCAACGCCGTTTTCACCTTGGCCATCAAGGGCCACGGCAAGGCCCCGGCGATGATCCGCGACTGGCAGGTGGAGCCGGTCAAGGGCCTGCTGCTGCACGTGGACTTCCTCCGCATCGCCCTGGATGCGCGCCTGAAGGTGAAAGTCCCCATCGAGACCCGGGGCGAAGCTGTCGGGGTCAAGCAGCAGGGCGGGGTATTGGAGGTGGTGCAGCGTGAGGTGGAGGTGGAGTGCTTGCCCGGCGACATCCCCGATGAGCTGGTGCTGGAGGTCGGCGAGTTGACCATCGGCAAGGGCATCCGCGTGGGCGACTTGAAGGTCGACAACCGCAAGCTGCGCATCCTCACCGACCCCGACCGCGTCATCGTCCATGTGGTCGCCCCGCGCGCCGTCGAAGAGGAGAAGCCCGCCGAAGAAGTGGTCGCAGTGGCAGCGCCGGCCGAGCCCGAGCTCATCCGCAAGGGCAAGGTGGAAGCCGAGGAGGAAGAAGAAGGGAAGCCGGAGAAGCCCTCCAAGGCGGCGGCTGAGGGCGAGAAGAAGTAGGCCGGGGGCTGGACGTTGTGCGGTTGATCGTAGGCCTCGGCAACCCGGGACCCGAATACGCCGAGACCCCGCACAACCTGGGCTTCGCCGTCATCGAGCGGTTGGCGGAGCAGGCGCGGCTTCGCACCCGGCAGCACCGAGCCCGCTCTGTGGTGCGGCGCGGACGCCTGGATCGGGATGAAGTTCTGCTGGCGCAGCCGCTGACCTATATGAACCTGAGCGGCGCGGCCGTCAGCACCCTGCTGGAGAGCGAAGGGCTGACGCCGGCGGACCTGATTGTTGTCGTTGATGACGTGGCCCTGCCCTGGGGGAGCCTGCGCATCCGCGAGCGCGGCAGTGCCGGCGGCCACAAGGGCCTGGAGTCGGTCCTGGTGGCTCTGGGCACGGAAGAATTTGTGCGAGTGCGGCTGGGGGTTCGGCCCCCGGAAGGGTGGGTCGGCGACGTGGCGGAGTATGTGCTGGCGCCGATGAGCCCGGAGCAGCGACAGGTGGCGGCGGACATGGTCGCCGAAGCCGCCGAGGCTGTCCGCGCCATCCTGCGCGAAGGCCCCGGGCGGGCGATGACGCGCTTCAACCGCCGCGAAGGCGCGCCGCAGCCGCGCGCATGAGTTTAGTGATCAGCCCTGAGCCTCCTCGAGAGGGAGCGCCGGGGATAGAGGTGAGTATGAGAACGTATGAAGTGATTTTCATTATTCGGCCGGAGTTGCCCGAGGCCGAGGTCGACGCCCTCGTGGAGCAAATGCAGCAGGGCGTCGCTGGCGCCGGCGGGCAGGTGGCTAAGGTGGACAAGTGGGGCAAGCGCCCCCTCGCCTACCGCGTCAGCGGCCAGCGCGAAGGCTACTACGTTTATTTCGAGGTTGAGGGCAGCGGGGATTCCCTGCGCGAGCTGGAGCGGCGCTTGAAGGTGGCCGAGCCGGTTATCAAGATCTTCAGCGTGCGGGTTGACCTGGAGCGGAAGAAGCTGGAGAAGCTGCGCCATCGCCGCGAGCACCGGGCCGCGCGCCGCCAGCGGGCCGCCGCCAGTGCCGGCGGCGCCGCCAAAGCCTCAACCAATGTCTAGAACCTATTTCAAAACCGCGATTCGGCGCACCTGGAAGGGCACGGCTTCACTTGTCCTGAGCGGAGTCGAAGGAGCCGTGCCGAGAAGGCCACCAAAACACCGGGGCTTTAGCCCCTGAGGTGCTCTGAGTCCCCTCTGTCGGGCATTTGACTCAGTTTTGAAATGGCTTCTAGCCAAGGAGAGAAAGAGCCATGATGGAACAAAGGGACAACCCCGGCGCTGATCGGGGCGGAGACGCGCCCAGAGAGAGAGGGCCCGGCCGCGGCCCCCGCGAGGGCGGGCGGCGCCCCTCAGGTGGCCGCCGTCCTGGCGGGCCCGGCGGCGGCGGACGCCGCTTTTTCCGCCGGCGCAAGGTCTGCCGCTTCTGCAAAGAGAATATGGACCACATCGACTACAAGGACGTGAAGCTTATTGGCCAGTTTATCGGCGATCGCGGCAAGGTGCTGCCCCGCCGCGCCACCGGAGTCTGCGCCTCCCATCAGCGGCAGTTGAAGGTGGCGCTCAAGCGGGCCCGGAACATCGCCCTGCTGCCCTTCGCCGTCGTTCTGTAGTCCGAGACGCGAGGAGCGAACATGGAAGTCATACTGCGAGAAGACATCCCCGAGCTGGGCCAGCGCGGCGACGTTGTCACCGTCAAGAACGGTTACGCCCGCAACTACCTGCTGCCGCGCAAGCTGGCGATGGAGGCCACGCCCGGCAACCGCAAACAGGTGGCGGAAATGAAAGCCGCCGGCGCTCGCCGCGAGGCCACGGAGAAGTCGGGCGCTGACTTGCTGGCCGCCCAGTTGGCGGAGGTGGTGCTGACCATCCCCGCCAAGGCGGGTGAGTCCGACCAGTTGTTCGGCTCCGTCACCGCCATGGATATCGCCGAAGGCCTCGAAGCCAAAGGTTTTGCCATCGACAAACGCAAGATCCTGCTCGAAGAGCCGATCAAGACCGTCGGGGAATACACCGTGCCGCTGCGCTTGCACCGCCACGTGACCGCCAGCGTCAAGGTCAACGTCGTCCGCGCAGAGTAGCCCGACGGGACGTCTTGGCCGCGGCCATTGACCGCTACATAAGAAGTGTCCCAGCCGTTGTCATTCTGAGCGAAGCGAAGAATCTGCTTTTTGACCCGCTCCGGCGCCCTGTTCATCTGCCTCACGTGGGACATTACTTGCGCAGGCGTCGATAGCCTCCTGCCTGCGGCAGGCAGGCCCGCTGGCTCTTTTTTTTCCACAGAAAGTAACAGCTTTCTTGGCTTTTCCACCTGATTGTCACAGCGCGGAGGCGGTTTTCGCTTGCCTCGCGTCAGGAGCCCGGAGAGAATCGCCGCACGCTTTGCAGTTGTTCCGGCCTTCGTCCTGCATAGCGGGACGGACCTTGCGGATGCGAAAAGCGCTCTCTTCGGGGATGCGCGGGTTGCGCTGCAAGGGAAGAGCAGCCGGCTGGAGCCAACGCCGTTCGCGCAAGCGGACGGTGGGCTCGCGGTGACCGCGGCGGGAACAGCTCAAAGCCGGGCTTACTGGTGACTGGGTGGCTCTTCGCGGGGCTGCTCGGAACACCGGCGAGTCCGAGTCGGGCGTGCCTGCTTCGGGCTTGCCCGCAGGCGGGCGTGCTCGCTGTGCGCGGCCGGGTGGTCCCGTTCCCGGAGCTTCTTCCGAGTCAAATCGGGAGAGGCGTCGGGAACCGGGACACCTGGCTGCACACATTTAGGGGTGCTTTAGGGCGGCTGGTAGTCGGGGTGGCCTTCACTTCCCGCTTGACCTCTAAGCGAAGATAAAGCGAAAATATACCAGCCCGGTGCGCGGAGGCGACCCCGTCAGTGGCGGTTGATCTCACCCTCGAACGTAAGCTCCCCCAGAACCTTGAGGCCGAGCGCTCCGTCCTGGGCGCCATCCTGCTCGACAACGAGGCCTTCCACCCCGCCATTGAAGTTCTTGACCCGGCCGACTTCTTCCTCGACTCCCACCGGCGCATTTTTGGCCGGATGGTCAACCTCTCCGAGGAAAACCGCGCCATTGACCTCATCACCCTGCACGAAGAGTTGGAGCGGGCCGGGGAGCTGGAGGCGGCCGGCGGCAGCGCTTACCTCTCCTCGCTGGTCGACGGAGTGCCGCGGGTCTCCAACGTCGACCACTACGCCCGCATCGTCAAGCAGAAGGCGCTGCTGCGCAACCTCATCCACGCCTCCGACAACATCATCAACCAGGCCCTGGAGGCCCAGGAAGAAGCCGACGAGGTGCTCGACCGCGCCGAGCAGGCCATCTTCTCCCTGGCTGAAGAGCGCATCAAAGTCGGCCTGCTCTCCCTGCGCGAGATTGCCCGCGCCACCATCCCCCGCCTGGACGAGCTCTTTGAGCGCCGCCAGCACATCACCGGCCTCGCCACCGGCTTCTCCGATTTCGATAACCTTACCTCCGGCCTGCAGCCCGCCGAGCTCATCCTCCTCGCCGCCCGCCCCGCCATGGGAAAAACTGCCCTGGCCCTGAACATCGCCCAGTACGTCGCTGCCGAACAGGGCAAGCCGGCGGCCGTCTTCAGCCTGGAGATGGCGCGCGAGGCGCTGCTCTTCCGCTTTCTCTGCGCCGAAGCCCGCGTCGATTCGCACAAGTTCCGCAGCGGCTTCCTCAACCGCGAGGAGATGAGCCGGATGACCCAGGCTTTGGCGCGCCTGGCCGAGGCCCCCATCTACATCGACGACACCCCGGGGATGACGGTGCTGGAAGTGCGAGCCAAGTGCCGTCGGCTCCAGGCCGAGCACGGCCTGGCCCTGATCGTGGTCGACTACCTGCAGTTGATGAGCGGCCGCGGTCGCTTCGAAAACCGCAACCAGGAAATCTCCAGCATCTCCCGCGGCCTCAAGGCCCTGGCCAAGGAAGTGCGTGTGCCTCTGGTGGCCGTCAGCCAGTTGAGCCGCGCCCCCGAGCAGCGCGGCGGCGACCACCGGCCCCAGCTCAGCGACCTGCGCGAGTCGGGCTCGCTCGAGCAGGACGCCGACGTGGTGGCCTTCATCTTCCGCCCCGAGATGTACCGCGACCCGGAGACGATTCCCGACGAAGACCGCGGCCGGGCCGAGCTCATCATCGCCAAGCAGCGCAACGGCCCCACCGGCAAGATTCACCTCGCCTTCCTGCGCGAGTTCACCCGCTTCGAAAACCTCCTCCGCCAGCCCGCCGAAGAATAACTTCTCCTTGCAAGCTAGTTCAATTCAAGGTAAAAGAGGGTAATTGGCTTCTCCGTTCGCTTGGGCTGCGTGCCCCCAGGAGCAGCTAGATGGGCCACTCCAGGTACGACTCACTCCCGAAGACGAAACGATGGCGTCAGGTCATTGAAGCGTTCTCGCGATTAGACTCAACCCCAGAAGAGCTTGTGGCGGCTACATCACAAGCCGCTGGGGATAGCCTGTGGCAAACGAGGAAGGACCCCCTTGTGTTCAAGTCATGCTGGCTCCTCCTCACCCTCCCTCTGCTCGCCCGGTCTGATCAATTGGACCAGTGGCTTCGAGAGGTTGGCACTCCGCCCGGCGGCGATTATAAAAGGGACTTATTAACTGGAACTCGGAAGTTTCTCGACCAGGCGGCGACAAGAACTCCGCTCCGCAATATTTTCTCAGAAACAGCAAGGCTCGCATTCTTTGAAACTCTCGCTACTGCCTTCAATCAGTCAAACCTCGTTTTGTTTGGGGCAGAACCGGAGCAGGTAAGGAAATCCCTCTCACGCTACGCCAGTCCCGAAGGCTTTCAAACCTTAGCCGAAACGTTTTTTAGGGCCTACCTGAAACGCTCGCTTGCAAACGTGTTGGAAAAAGAGATACCCAACCACCACGGTATCGCCGAGCGCTTCGCTGGTGCGAACGACACTCGTGAATTAGAAGAATCTCTCAATGCCTACTGCGCTGAGACTACCGCGCTGCTTTCTCAGTATGCAAGGGACTGGTACGCCAAGAACGCTATCCACCGCCAGCCGACCGAAGGAAGGACAAGAGCGTTTGCCGCCTATGCGGTGGAGAAACTGGTCGAGGATCTTGTGCGAGAGCAGGCGCAGTGAAGCCAACCCTCGTCAAGTGCGCTACGGGCCTCGGGCCTTACAAGGCCAAGGGTAGAGAATTCGAACGGACATTGGAACTAAGGATAAGTCCAGATCAACACGCCAACGTTCGGCTAAGAGTTGACAACATTGAGAGCCGAATCATTCACGAATTCTCACCAATCGTCCTGGACCTGCTAGAACTGGCGTCATACCTCTACGTCGCCGATACCTCGATACCGCGCGGATGCCACGACCCATTCGGTGATGCGTGGTACCGGACAATCCACATAGTCATCCCGGTCCGGGAAGCCTCATGCTGGAAGCGAGTGCAGAAACCTCTTGAGGAACTCTTGACGTTCTTGTCCGGCGACGCGCAAATCACCTTAGATTTCCAGCCTTATACCGGTAAGCCTCCCAGTGGCCAAACGTACATCGATTTTCCCGAAACAGATGCAGGGTATAAGGGAGCAAACACAGTTGTCCTTTTCTCGGGCGGTATTGATTCGCTGGCCGGCGCATCGCAAGAAATTTCGGTCGGCATGGTGCCTCTGCTCGTTAGCCACCGCAGCGCCGCCATGAGGGTGGCCACCCAATCCTCCCTGGTCCGGCAGCTTCAGGCAGGTGACCCGACCAAGGTGTACGCCCTGAACATGTGGGTCAATCGCATGGGCCGCGGACAAGCCGATGTCAACCAGCGTCTTCGCTCATTCCTTTACTTGAGCTTGGCATTTGCCATCGCCCAACAGCTTCGGGTCGAAAACATTTTATACTGCGAGAACGGCATTAGTAGCTTCAACCTCCCGTTGGCCGCTGACCGTATTGGCAGTCGATCAACTCGTACAACAAACCCGCGCGTTCTCTGCACGTTTGAGGCATTAATGAATCAAGTGCTGCAGACTCAAATCTCCCTGCACAACCCGTTCTTGTTCCTATCGAAGGCAGACGTAATGGCGAGAATAGTCGCTGTGGGAAACGGAAACCTAATTGGTAGTGCTGTGACGTGTGCCCGCACAATCCGAGCCAAGAGAGGCACGCCAAATTGCGGAACCTGTTACCAATGCATAATGAGACGCTTTGCATCCGAGCAAAGAAACCTCCAGCACTACGATCCGGTTAGGGTATATGCGAAAGACATTTTTACTGATGAGTTGACCGAGGGGGAAGAGCGGAGCAACCCGGTTCAGTGGGTCAGGTTTCACGAGAAGGTCGTTGATCTGGTCGATGACCAGTTCGAAGTGGAATTCCCGGAGACAGTGGACTTTTACGATTTCCTGCCCGGTGACAAGCCGGAATCTCTTCGCTCCATCTTCGCATTGTACAGAAGGAATGCCCAAGAGGTCCTAGCGGTTCTTCAAGAGAAGCAGGCAAACTACTTCAGGCAATTCCTCTCCGGCGAGTTGCCTCCACATTGCCTGTTGTCACTTATTGGTCAGAGGAGGCACCTTGAGGAGCCTATCCAGCCCTACGCAGTACGCATCGCGGGAATAGCTGAGGTCGCGCTGAGGCGCGCATTTGCAGCGACTCCACCTGAGAGCGAGACTGCTCTTCAAGACCAGCTGGAGGTCATCTTCGAAGCTGCAGGTGACAAGCTTCATCGCGAGTATCCTACACTCGTGTTTTCGATAGTAAAGACAAAACCCGATTTTTCAACAACGTGTGGGAAGCTATTCATCGAAACCAAGTTACTGAAGGACTCTCGGCGCAGGGCAGCGCTTTTGGATGCTATGCTCGCCGACAAAGAGAAATATAGCGCGGCTGGTGCTGCCGTATTATTTCTTGTGTATCAGTCTGCCGCTTACATAGCCGATCCGACCGAACTGACAGATAAGATCACTGGGGAGCACGTTTTCTGCAAGGTTATCGGCTAACAGCGTTCACGGCGCGCCGGTTGCGCTTTCCTGGGCTTCCGGGTAAAAATGTTGCAGGCCGTGGCGCCGAAAGCATCTTTTCTGCGTGGAAGGGCGTCCCACAGGTGAGGGGGTTGTTGGTTAGATGACTTCAGGCCCTTGTTGGGCGGAAATCTCGCTTTCCCAGCTCAAAGAGAATCTCGGCATCGTTCGCCGCCACGTCGCCCTTCGAGTCCCTGCTTCGACTCTTGCTCAGCACGGTGAGCGAAAGACGAACCGTCAGGGCGACCCTGAGCGTGTCCCTCGACTTTCGCTCGGGACGGTGAGCGAAAGTCGAACCATGAGCGAGAGTCGAAGCGCCGAACGGATCGGCGCGGAGCGCAAGGTCCTGGCGGTCGTCAAGGCCGACGCCTACGGCCACGGCGCCGTGCCGGTGGCCCGGGCGCTCGAGCAGGCTGGAGTTGACTTCCTGGGCGTGGCGGCGGTCAGCGAAGGCGTCGAGCTCCGCCAGGCTGGGATTCGAACCCCCATCATCGTCCTCACCGGTTTTTTCCCCGGCGAAGAGCGCGAGCTGCTCGAATATGACATCACCCCGGGCGTCACCACGCCGGCCCAACTGGAACGGCTGGAAAAAGCCGCCCAGGCTGCAGGCCGTCGTGTGCGCTGCCATGTCAAGGTCGACACCGGCATGGGCCGCCTCGGCATTGCCTGCGCGGAGGCCTCGCAGGTAGCGCAACGTCTGGCCAGCAGCCGCAACCTGGAGCTTGAAGGCCTCTACACCCACTTCGCCGCTTCCGAGGATTTCACCACCCGCCAGACCGAAGAACAACTGGCTCGCTTCGAGCAGGCCCGGGCCGACTTCGCCGCCGCTGGCCTCAAGCCCCCGCTCATTCACCTGGCCAACACCGGCGCCATCGTCGCCCGGCCGGAAACCTGGGGAACGATGGTCCGTCCCGGCTCGATGCTCTATGGGTTTATTTCTTTCTTCAAGTTCCCCGAAGGGCAGGACCGCACCGCTGAGTTTGCCGCCCAGGTGCCCGTGCGCCCGGTGCTGACGCTGAAGGCGCGGGTCTACATGGTTCGCGACTGCCCGCCTCAAACACCGCTCGGTTACAGCGCCCGCTTCGTCACTGACCGTCCCTCGCGGATTGCGGTCTTACCCATCGGCTACGGCCACGGCTGGCGCCGCGGGCTGACCAACGCCTGTCGCGTAATTGTTCGTGGCCGCTACGCCCCCATGGTGGGCACCGTGGGCATGGACCTGACCCTGGCCGACGTCACCGACGTCCCCGGCGCCCAGGATGGCGACGAGGTCATCCTCATCGGCACCAACGGCAAAGTGACCATTCCGCCCACGGAACCTGCCCGCGCCGTGGGCACCGTCGCGTCCGAGATTCTGACCGGCCTGGGCAAGCGCATCCCCCGCGTCTATCTCGACTAGATCCGTTCAGGCGTCAGCCTGGCATCGCGCAGACCTTACGCTCTTGGCAGTTTCGCAACCCAGCATGGACAACCCACTGGAGCCGGTCCCAAGCCCATTCACCTTCTCGCCTTCGCTGATGTT
>DATEUS010000101.1:0-2639 GCA_035282985.1 Candidatus Acidiferrales bacterium | reverse complement strand
CAGAATCAGCCCCGCCGTTGAAAAGTAGTACGTAAGTACTTGGCCTGCCTGCGCGACAGCCGTCGCCCCGGAAGCGCGCAGGGCCAGGAGGCTCGCCACCAAGGCCCACAGCAACCCGTTATCCAGCGGCCTGCGATAAAGCAGGCAGCGCACGGCCAGAAAAACCGCCGCCAGCGCGAAGCTCACGAGCCCCGGATGCGCTACTGCTGTCCAACCGATGAGCCACTCCGGCAGGAACGCCCGCTCCAGCAACGTGCGCGCCCCCGGCGCGGCCCAGCCCGCCAGGATGGCGACCGTCAAGACCTGAGAGGCCAGCACCCCAAAGCCGAACCCGAAGCGGCCGGCCAGCGAGCCGCGGTCGCCCACAATCGAAAATGCCATCAGGTTTAGCGGGAGGAGCAGCGCTGCCCCCTGGAAGACAACTAGGACCGCGTCGCCAGCGCCCTGCCCTCCGAAGCTCGAAGAGCGTAGGAGGGCCTGCTCCGCCAGCGCCAGCGCCAGCAGAACAAAGATGACGCTCGTGCGGTGGAACCGCCAGCCGAGCAGCACTCCCGCGGCGAGCACTGCGTAGGGAAAAAACCGCAGCAGAGCCGCCACTGTCTCCGGCGGCGCCCAGCGCAGAAACGCCGCCGCCGCCAGCAGAATCAGCCCACCGGGAACGACGAGTGCGTAGAGGTATCTCACCGGGCGAGGGCGCTAGTCCTTGGGGAACTTGGGAAACCCACCCGGCCAGCTCTCCCGCTCCATCTCGCGCAAAAGGCCCTCGGCTATCCCCAGCAGGGCGCAGGCGCGCGACACCGGGTCGATTTCGTTTTCCGCCCAGCGGAGCGCACCGGCCAGGTCGCCCGTCGCTGCCTGGGTCATGGCGATGGAACGGAGGATGGTGGCCTTCCCCACCACTCCCGTGGGCCCGAAGCTCATCCCCTCCGAGGCCCGGTCCGCCGTTTTGAAGGCTCCCTCAAAATCTTTCAGCTCCGCCTGGGCTACCGCCACCAGCCACAGGTGGTCGTCTCGCTGCCCCTCGTCTTCGAGTCCCGCCGCCAGCCCGGCCGTCGCCCGCAGGCTTTCTCGGGCCGCGGTCGGGTCATCTTTCAGTCCTTCCTCGACGGCCTCCCGCACCCGGTCGCGCACTTCGACAATGCCGGGGTCTTCGGACTCGGAGGCAGCCACCATCATCCCCGTGCTCGGCAGCTGAAACTTGTAGGGCGCCTCCAGCGGCGTGCGCGTCGGCCTTCCGAGGAACACCACCTGCCCGCGCACCTCGCGGATCTCCGTGCGCTTTTCTCCCGTGCTCTCGGTTTCGGCGTGGGCCAGGAGTCGCGCCAACGATTCTTTCAAGCGCTCGTCCTCGATGGCCTCGCCCGTCTGGCGGGCCCCTGCCAGGTCGCCCGCGGACACCTGCGCGACGGCCATGCTCATCAAGGCGCTTTCCCTGATTCGCTGGTCTTGAATCTGGTCGGCGAACTGCTCCGCTGCCCCCAGGTAGCCCTCGCGGGCCAGTCCCGCCACCACCGCCTGCAGCGCCAGCGACTTCCAAGGCTCTCGGTCGAGCGAGTTGATCGTGTCCAGGGCGCCGGTTACGTCCCCCGAGCGAGCCTGCGCCATGGCCACCAGACCCAGGGCGCTGGCTTTGGCTTGCGGGGGGTCGTCGCCCATGGCCTGCACGGTTAACAGCGCTTCATCGATCGAGCCGGCGTCGGCCTGCGCCATCACCAGACTCTGGAAGAGAAATGCCCGGGCGACAGGCTTGTCGGCCGGGATAGTGAAAGCGGCTTTGCGTGCCTGCTCCAGAATCCCCCGCACCTCCGCCAGGCGCTCCTCCTTTGACGCCGCGGGCGCCGGCGGCTCCTGCACGGCGCCCGGCTCCTGCGCGCGGCACGGAAGAGCTACCAGGGATACAACCAGGCTGCACAAGAGTGTGCCGCGAAGGATGGCGTGTCCGAGGGAGTGCACGCGGTCGATGCTCATTGTCGCCTCCTTCTTACCGCGTCAATAATAACCGCAAATCCCGCAAATTGTTTTCGAGCGGGCCGGTTACGAGCGTGTCGTCCAGAGCGTGCATGAAGTGGTACGAGTCGCTACGAGCGAAGTAGCCGCCGGGATCAAGGCCGAGGGCCCGACTGCGGGCGAGCGACTCGCCGTCGGCCACCGCCCCCGCCGCGGGGCTGTTGCCGTCAATGCCATCCGTCCCCGCGCTCAAGACGGCTACCTCTTGGCCGGCAATGCGCTCGACCGCGTGCAGGACAAACGCCTGGTTGCGCCCGCCGCGCCCGTCGCCGGTCACTGGACAAAGAATCTCGCCGCCGGAGATGACGCACACCGGTTTACCGGGATTCTCCCGCTGCATGCGCTCGAGGCTCGCAAATAAACATTCGGCCGCGCTGGCGAGCGGGGCGTCGTCGCAGCTCATCTCGCATTCCGCCACAAAGCCGCGCGCGCCCGCCTGGCGGTGGGCGGCGTGCAGGACGTCGCGGCTGCTGCCGACCACGAACACTTGCGACTTCGCGAAGGCCGCCGCGCCCGGCTTGCCCGAATCGGGCTTGGGCGTCTCCTTCAGCTTCTTTTCCTCGAACAGCTCGCGGATGGCCGGTGGGAATTTCCCGAGCAGGTTGTAGCGTTCGGCGACCACGGTGCACATT
>DATEUS010000100.1:0-2272 GCA_035282985.1 Candidatus Acidiferrales bacterium | reverse complement strand
CCGGCTAACCTGATCCAGGGGACCGGCGCCGACCCCCAGATCACCTATGTCAACGGTCCCTTCAAGTGCACCGGCGGCTGCACGGGCGCCGGCATCCTGATTGTTGACTGTCCCACCTGCACCTCCGCCAACCCCGCTCTCGCCTTCAACGCCAGCATGGAGTTCTACGGCCTCATCCTGGTCAACGGTCCCGTGAGCGTGCTCGGTGGCGGCAGTCCCACCACGGGCTGCAACATCTACGGCACCATGATTGCCTCCGGCACCATCACCAACGACGTGGGTGGAGCCATCTGCTACCGCTACAACAGTTGTGCCCAGCGCGACATGTTCCGTAACCGTCCCTTTGGACAGTTGTCTTTCCGGGAGATCCCGGACTAAACTATCCCCATGATGCGCAAACAATTCGTCGGCCTGCTGGCTCTGGGCGTGGTGTTGAGCCTGGCGGTTCCTTCGCTGGCGCCGGCGCAGTCTGGAGAGCAGGAACAGAAGCAAGAACAGGAAAAGCCAAAGAAAGCCCGCAAAGTCTGGACCAACGACGACTTCCCCGAGGGGCCTGCGGTGGCCCCCGCGGCCAAGAAAGAAGAAGCCGCGAAAGCCGAAGCCGCCCCCCAACCGCTTGAGCAGCTCTTTGCCGAGCTGGATAAGGCTCGGGCGGACCGTGACCGCTGGCGCAACAGCATGCCTGTCCTCCGCCAGGGGCTCGAGGACCTGCGTGAGCGCCGCCGCAACGCCGACAACGACTATGACCGGGAGATGTATGACGAAGGCATCAAGGCGGCCGAGGCCGAGATAGCCGCGGCTGAGGAAACCGTCAAGGAACTGGAAGCGCGCGTGGCCGAGCTCGAACAGTTGACCAAAGGAAAGAAGCGGCCGCGCCCCAAACCCGCTCCGCCCACCCCGCCGGCGGAAACACCGCCACCGCAACCACCGCCGCCGTCGCTCTAAGGCACCCGGTAGAAAAAGATATCCTGCCAGGGGTCTTCGCCCAGGTGCCAGTCCAGCCTCCAACCGGGAATCTGATCCACATAGACCACCACACGTGTCCCCGGCCGCAGCGTGCGTTCCAGGTGAGGCCGCAGTAGTTCTATGCCATCTGGCGTCAGATAGAGCGTCACCACATCGGCGGGACTGAGGTCAACATCCAGTGCGTTGGCCTGGATGATCTTGACCCGATCCTCCAGCCCTTTGGCCGCCACCGCCCGCCGACTCTCTGCCACCAGCGCCTCGTTGAGTTCAATGCCGACCGCCCGCGCCCCGAACGTCTCCGCCGCCATGATCACAATGCGGCCGTCGCCGGAACCGATATCGAAAACCATCTCCCCCGGCTGCACGTTGGCCGTCTCCAGCATGCGTCGGACCGTGGCCATGGGAGTGGGCTTGAAGGGCGCCAGCGAAGGCGGGTGCTGGCGGGGCGGGCCCAGCAGCTTGATCTCGGGGAAGTTCATCCCCAGGTCGTCATTGGTCCACACCTTGCGGCTGGACTCCTGCCTCTTTTTTTTCGACTCCCGGGCGATGTCCGCTAGTGACTGCGCTTCCGAAAGCAGCGGGCACAGCAGCAGGAAGAGCAGAGCGGTTCCGAGTGTGCGGCGTCGTCGGCGCATGGCTCACCGATTCTAACCCGGGAGCAGGCGGCGTCGCGCCGTAGAATTCGGCCCCTGATGGAACTTCTCCCTCGCCGTGGCTATAATCGTCAGTGAGAGGTGTGGCTGTGCGCTGGGCACTGCGGCTCGGACATCTCTACGGCATCGCCATCCGGGTTCACTTCACCTTCCTCTTCCTGCTTGCCTTCCTGTTCCTGGTCGCCACCCTGGCTCACGGATGGCTGAGCGGCCTGCGCAGTCTGCTCTTCATCCTGCTGGTCTTTGCCTGCGTGCTGCTGCACGAGCTGGCCCACAGCTACGTCAGCGTGCAGTATGGCTTGCGGGTGCGCTCCATTGTCCTTCTGCCCATTGGTGGATTGGCCTTGCTCGAAGATCTCCCCCGCGAGCCCCGGCAGGAAATCCACATCGCGCTGGCCGGGCCCGCCGCCAATTTCCTGCTGGCTTTGTGGTTTGGGGGATTGCTGATTGTGCTCAACCAGGCGACGGCGTTTCGGCCGGTCTTGTCCGGCGAAGCCTTGCTCCCCAGCCTCTTCTGGTCAAACCTCTACTTGGGGCTGTTCAACCTGATCCCCGCCTATCCGCTGGATGGTGGTCGGGTGCTGCGCGCCTGGTGGGGCCGGCGCATGGATTACATCGACGCCACCCGCCGCGCCGTGGTCGTGGGCGAAACC
>DATEUS010000099.1:0-3918 GCA_035282985.1 Candidatus Acidiferrales bacterium | reverse complement strand
CGCCAGCGCCGTGGTCGTCATCCAGATGTCGATGCCGAAGCGGGCGACATCGGTCTCCCAGTCCTCCGTCTTGGCCAGCAGCCGCTTCACCACCCGCGGCGAGAGCCCGAACTCGCCCCCGATCGGCTGCCGCACCTGCTGCCCGTAGAGCGCCCGCGTCAGCGGATAGACGATGCTGTTGGTGATGGTGCCGTCGTACTTGTGCCGGCGGTAGTAGGGGGCCACGTAGTCAAAGTCGTTCTGCCACACCGGCCGCACCAGCAGGTCAATCCAGTCCGGGGTGATGCTGCGCAGGTCGGAATCCACCACCGCGCACGCCTTCGCCTTCAGCGCATCGGCCGTCTGGAAGATGGTGCGGAAGGCGCTGCCCTTCCCCGGCAGGCCGTGGTAGGGCGTGGTGATCTTGTGCACCGGGTAGAGCGGGTGGCGAATCAGCAGCAGCTTTTCCGACTCGTGCTCCGCTGCCAGCACAGCCTCCGGCGTCCCGTCCTTGGAGCCGCCGTCGGAGTTGACGATGACCGTCCGCTGCTCGGGGAAATGCTTGGCCAGCCCCGCGCTCACCGCCCGCACCACGTGCCCGATGGTGCGGGCATTGTTGTAGCTGGGTATGCCGATGACGATGTCAGCCTCCCCCAGCTTGCTGACCGACTGCTGAACCTCGGGACTCAGGATGTCGGATGGGGCCATGGTGCTGAGCTAGGCGTTGTCTTCCTCCACCACCAGTTCCAGTTGGGAGAAGAAGTCCGGCAACGCCGCCAGCACCCGGTTCCAGTTGGGAATCAGCGGTGCCCCCAGCGGGTCCTTCAGGTAGTCCTCGGCCGCCAGAGCGATGGCGCGGGCAAAGGCCTGCACCGCCACCTCCTCCTCGTGCCGATCCAGCTCCAGCCCGTTGATCATGGCGTCGGCGTAATAGCGGGTGATGGTGTCCTCCGCCATACGTACATAGCGGCTCTGGATGGTGCGGAACACCCCTTCGGACAACACCGCTCCCTCCGCCGACACCATGCGGAACAGCGTCTTGCCGATGTCGACCGCCATCCGCATCAGCCCCTTCTTGGGATCCTCGCCGGAAAGCGTCTGGTGTTTGTGCTCGTAGTTCTCGGCCAAATCCACCTGGCAGATCCGCTTCAAGGCGCAGTTGCGATAGACCTCGGCCAGCACCCCCACTTCCAGCCCCCAGTCGGCCGGAATGCGGTTCACCCGCGCCAGTTCGGCGTGCATGGAGAACTCCCCCGCCAGCGGATAGCGGAAACTGTCCAGGTAAACCAGGAAAGGCAGGTAGCCGAAGATCTGCTGCAGCGTGCGCACGAAGGGAGTGATGTAGAGCCGCGTCACCCGCCCGTGCAGCTTGGTGGTGTAACGAGCGTAGTAGCCTTTGCAGAACTCGAAGTCCACCGTCGGATTCGCCACCGGATAGAGCAGCCGCGCCACCAGCTCGCGGTTGTAGTTGGCAATGTCGCAGTCGTGCAGCCCGATCACCTTCGCCTGACCGCTGGCCAGCAAGTACCCGTAGGCGATCCAGCAGGCCCGGCCCTTCCCCGCCGGCCCCGGTGTCAGCTCGTGCTCCTCCAGCGACTGGAACAGCCGTTGTGCCCTTTCTCCATCGTTCCAGATCAGCCGCGTATTCTTGTGCACGCCACTCAGCTGCTTCTTGGCATCGGCGAACTGCTCGGCATTAGCGTTCCCCAGCGACAGCACGATTTGGGTCAGGTAGGGAATCCGCGGCAGCTCCTTCAGGATGCCGGCCATCGCCGGCGTCTCGAATTCCGAGTAGAGCGCCGGCAACACCAGCGCCATCGGCGTGTGCCGGGAAAACCGCACCAGCTCGTCTTCGATTTCCTCGATGCGCCGGCTCCCCAGCCGGTGCAGCGTCGCCACCACCCCGGTTTGATAGAAGTCGGACATGGCATCCTCACTCGCCGTCGTTTGGGCTGCTAGCCCGGTCGGTCGTGTCTCCCCGGAAACTACGACGCAGAAAGGAAATCAATCCTCGACATTGTTCATACTAGTCGCCCGCGACGGACGAAGTCAAACTTTGTCGCCCGGGCTCAGGAGGGCGGCGCCCCCGGCACCAGCTTGCTGGTGCGGTAGGCGTAGTGAACGCCCGAAGCCACCGTGAGGGCGGCCGTCAGCCACAGCAGGAACTGTTTGATTCCCACCAGCCCCGCCGCCGGCAGCACCTCGACCAGCAGCACCACAAACACGGTCAAAATCTGCACCGTCGTGCAGGCTTTGCCATAGAGAGAGGGCGGAAACGGTCGGAAGCCGGCCCCGATGGTGATCGCCAGCGCCACCGCCAGGATGAGAAAGTCGCGGCTCAGCACCAGGATGCTCAGCCACCAGGGTACGGCCCCGCTCACCGCCAGAACAATGAAAGACGTTGAGAGCAGGAGCTTGTCGGCAATCGGGTCCAGCATGGCCCCCAGCGGCGTGCGCTGCTCCAGCCGCCGCGCCAGCAGCCCGTCGAAGAAGTCCGTCAGCCCGGCCACCACCAGCAGCCCCAGCCCCCAGCCGTAGTTTCCCGCCAGAATCGAAAGGGCAAAGAACGGAATCAGCAACAGCCGCAGCAGCGTGAGCTGATTGGCGAAAGTGAAAATGGGCTGCTTCATCCCCGCCCCTCAAGAGGACACCACACCCGCAGATTAGAACCTATTTCAAAACCGCGCGATTCGGCGCACCTGGAAGGGCACGGCTTCAGCCGTGCCGAGAACGCCACCAAAAACACCGGGCTTTAGCCCCTGAGGCGCTCTGACTCCCCTCTGCCGGGGCATTGACTCAGCTTTGAAATGGCTTCTAGTCGTGAAGAGAATCACCCGACGCCTCGATTCAGGACCGCGCCAACGCGGCCAGGTATTCGATTACCGGGCAGCCCACCTGGCGCTCGAAGGTTTGCGCCAGCGAAGGAATGTCTCCCTGCGGCTCGTCCAGAGCAACGCGTTCCACCCGCCGCATGGGATAGAAAATCGTCGCCACGCCCACCGGCTCTTCCTCGGGATTCCGCACCTGGCGGAGAAAGTCGTCGTAGGAATTCACATCTAGGCCGCGCACGGTGATGCCCGCCTCGGTCAGCGCCAGCAACTGTCCCCAGATGCGCTCCTTGGGATCAGTCAGGCTCACCACCACCATGGAGTTCAATTCCATCTCTGTCCCCCTTGCCGTCTCTACCCTTCGCCTCTCTACGCCACTGCTATCTCTTTCAGGTTCTCCGCCACCGTCAGTGAAGCCGCGGTAGCCTGTTGCACTTCCTCCGGCGTCACCCCGGGCGCCACCTCAGTCAGCACCAGTCCCTTGGGAGTCACCTCGATGACCGCCAGTTCGGTAATGATGGTGTCAACCACACCCACTCCAGTCAGCGGCAGCGTGCACTCCTTGACGATCTTGGGCTTCCCCTTGGCGGTGTGCTCCATGGCGATGATGACCCGCTTGGCCCCCGCCACTAGGTCCATCGCCCCGCCCATTCCCTTCACCATCTTGCCGGGGATCATCCAATTGGCCAGGTTGCCTTTCTCGTCCACCTGCAGCGCGCCCAGAATGGAAAGGTCAATGTGACCTCCGCGAATCATACCAAACGAATCGGCGCTGGAAAAATAGGCGGCCCCGGGAATCTCCGTCACCGTCTCTTTGCCGGCGTTAATCAGGTCAGCGTCCTCCTCCCCTTCCACCGGGTAGGGGCCGATACCGAGCATGCCGTTCTCCGACTGCAGAATCACGTCCATGCCCGCCGGAATGTAGTTCGACACCAGCGTGGGCAGGCCGATGCCCAGGTTGACGTAGTAGCCGTCGCGCAGCTCTTGCGCCACCCGCTTGGCAATGAACTCCCGCGCCTCTTCTCCCGTCAGTGCGGTCATCTCTCTCCCCTCCTTAGGCCAGTTCAACCCAGTGGCTTGCCCTGAGCGTAGCCGAAGGGCTCCGGCCACT
>DATEUS010000098.1:0-2348 GCA_035282985.1 Candidatus Acidiferrales bacterium | reverse complement strand
AGACAAGATGGCGCTGCCGTTGATGAGCGAGCGGAAGGCGTAGGCGCCGCGGGCGCGCTGGGGGCCGATGCGCTCCTCCATCCAGCGCATATCGTCGATGCAGTGGTAGGGCTGCACCTCCGCAATCAAGCCGAGCTTTCCGAAGCGGGGGAAATCCTCCGGGCTGACGACCTGGGCGTGCACCACGCGGAAGCGCCGGTCGCGTTCGGGGTTTTCGCTGAAGACGCGCTCGTAGGTGTCGAGCAGGATGCGATTGGCGCGGTCGCCGATGGCGTGGACGCTGACGGTGAACCAGGCGAGATCGGCTTCCTTGATGAGGCGATAGAGGTTGCCCTCGGGAAACATGACCTCCCGCAGCGCCCCCGCCTGGGCGGGCTGGTGGGTGTAGGGCTCGAAGAAGAGAGCGGTCGAGTTGCCCATGATGCCGTCCACCCAGGCTTTCAGTCCGCCTAAGCGAATGTACTGGTCGCCCCAGCCACCTGAGGCCGGCGGGATGCGGTAGAGCCGGATGTATTCCTGCACCTGCTCCCACTCGCTCAGCGACAGGCGGGCCCAGACGCGGGTGGTGAGTTCCTCGCTCTTCTGCAGGTCGCGGAAGAGGTCGAGCTGGTCAAAGTCGGCGACGTTGTCCTGGATAGAAGTGACGCCCCAGCGGCGAGCCTCCTCTAGCGCCCGGCGGGCTTCGGCCAGGCGCTGTTCGCGCGAAGGCGGAGGGATGACTTCTTCGACCAACTTGTAAGCTTCACCGCGCAGCAAGCCGTTGGGTTCGCCGGCCGCGTCGCGGAGAATCTCGCCGCCTTCGGGGTCGGGGGTGTCGCGGGTGATGCCGGCGGCGCGCAGGGCGAGCGAGTTGGCCAGATAAAGCTGGTGGTCGAAGCGACTGATGAGGGCCGGGTGGTCACCCGTCACCGCATCAATGAGGTCTTTGGTGGGAAGAAACTCCGTTCGTGTGGGTTGGACCGCGGCCGGCGCTCCCGGTGAGCCCAGGGTCCACTGGGCGTACGCGCCCCAGTCCCCGCCCACGAGCCAAGCGCTGGCGGGGAGGCGGGCCGCAGCTTCCTTGACCCGCTCGCGGAAGGCGTTGGGCTCATTCACCTCCAGCAGGTTCAGACCCAGCAGCAGCCGCCCGGCGGCGGCGAAGTGAGTGTGGTTGTCGATGAAGCCGGGCAGCACCAGCCCGCCCCGCAGGTTGATGATGCGGGTGTCGCCCTCCGCCACCAGACGCCGTACCTCCGCGTTGGAGCCGACCTTGATGATGCGTTGGCCGCGGATGGCGACGGCTTCGGCGCTGGGCTGGCCTTCCTCGAGGGTCCAGACCTTGGCGTTGAGCAGAACGATATGGGCGGGGCGGACGGACTCCTGGGCCGGAAGCCCCAGGGCCAAGCCGCACACCAAGAGCAGACAACAGCAAGTGCGCAGAGACATCTTGTGATGGTCCCCGCGGTTGGTTTCGGGGCGCCGGTGGGCGAGCTCTCTAGAAGCCATTGAATAACCCAGCAAGGCGGGTCAGGGCTTTAGCCCTGACATCAAAAGGTAAGAAAAACTACGGGCTTTAGCCCCTGAGGCCCGCTGGCAAGAGGTTATGCAACAGCTCTAGTCTTGCTGGCGGCGCACCCCGGTTGAGCCTTCCGCGCGTCCTCCGCCAACCACGTCGTTGATGATGTCCAGGATCTTGGAGGTGCGCTCTTCAATCAGCACCACGTTGCCGTTGACGATGCCGCGCTTCACCCCTTCGATCGTTTTGGGCAGCTTGGCTTCCAGGCTCTGCGGCAACGGCTGCAGCCGCTTCTGCAGACCGGGCGGCAAGGTGCCGTTTCTTTCCAGGTGGCGCTGAAGGCCGGGAGGCAGCTCTTCGCGCTTGGCCAGGCCCGGGGGCAGGCCCTGCAGGTTGGCGTTGTCGCCGAACCATTCGCGGACGGTCCTTTCGTGTTCTTTACCGAAGGCCCGGCCCTTGCCGGCTTCGCGCTCGCGCTCTTGCTCCTCCGCTTCCTCCCTTTCTTTTACTTCCTTGGATTTTTCCTTGCCCTCGGCCTTCTCCGCCTTGTCCGGCTTTTGGCCTTTTTCGGCGGATTCGCCGGCGGTCTCTGGCTTGCCCTTGCCCTTCCCCTGGCTCTTGCCCTGAGCGGCAGCGGCCGGCAGGGAGAGAGCCAGCGCCACAACCGCGACCAAGACCCAAAGTATCTTCCTCATTGACCCAACTCCTTCAATCCATGTGACGGGAACTGGTTTCGCTGACGTCCCGTTCACTCTACGCCAGTAAGATGCCCGGTTGCAACCCGTGGTGGTAGGAAAATAGTCCTAGAAGGCCGCTGAAAAGCTTCTCCGGTTTGCCATTCCGAAAGGCGGGT
>DATEUS010000097.1:0-2131 GCA_035282985.1 Candidatus Acidiferrales bacterium | reverse complement strand
GGGCCGTCCCGCCAGCGGCCGTCCCGCCTTGAGCGCTTTGAGGTCGGCGGCCAGGGCAGCTGCGCTGGGGTAGCGCATTTCCGGTTTCTTGGCCAGCGAGCGGGCCAAGACGAGATCCAGGTCCGGCGGCAGATTGGGATTCAGTTTTCGCGGGGGCGCCGGCATGCTCTGGGACACCTTGTAAGCCACGGCAGTGAGCGTCTCGGCGGCGAAGGGGTTCTGGCCGGTGCACATCCAATAGAGCACCGTGCCCAGGGAAAAGATGTCGCTGCGGGCGTCCACCGCCCCCCCCACGAACTGCTCGGGCGACATGAACGCTGGCGTCCCCACCAAGCGCCCGGCCTGGGTGAGCTTGGTGCCGCTCAGTTGAGCAACCCCGAAGTCGAGGATCTTGGCCCTGCTGTCGGAGGTGATCAGGATATTGGCAGGCTTGATGTCGCGGTGGATGACGCCGCGATTATGGGCGTAATCGAGCGCCTCCGCCACCTGGGTGGCGATGTCGATGGCGTCGCCAAGTTGGATGACGATCTCGGCCGAAGGTTTTTCAGTCGGAGTCTCGCCGTCTGGCTCCGCCTCGGGCGAAGCCACCAACTGGTCCAGCGGCACCCCGTCCACGTACTCCATCACAATGTAGGGGTGCCCGCCCTCGTCCTCCCCAATGTCGTGGATGGTAACGATACCAGGATGGGTCATCTGGCCGGCTGCCTGCGCTTCCCGGTAGAAACGCTGTTTGTATTCGTGCAGCTCCACCGCCGGCAGATTGGCGGTGAGAATAACTTTGATGGCCACCGTTCGCCCGATCTGGGGGTCGCGGGCCTTGTAGACCGCGCCCATCGCTCCCCGCCCCAGTTCTTCCAGCACTTCGTAGCGGCTGACGCGTTTGATTCCGTCGGCAGGCGGCACCGCGGCGAGCGTGGGCGGGGGAGCAATCTCTCCCACGACGGTCTGGTCGATTTCCGGCGGAGCCTCGGGCGACCAAGCGTAGACCTTGTAGCCGTCCACGACTTTGTTGAGGGGCCGAAAGCCGGACTTGTCCTGGAGGCGCTCGTGAACCCCGGCGCTGAGCCAAAGGGTATTGGGTGTGCCCTGTTTCTGCATATGGCCGGCAACGTCAATCACAAAGTCGGCCAGGCGTTCCAGGTTGGTGTCCTCGTAGATGGCGACCTCACCTTCGTTGATTCCGCAGCGGACGCTGAACGGAGTGCGGAGCTTATTGGAGCTGGCATTCAAGGATCCCAGGTTCTGCAGGATGCGCTGGGCGGCGCCCACCGCCAACTCTCGTTGCAGGAAGCAGACCATCACCCCGTCCGGGGTCCAGGCCTGCTTCCAGGCGCCGTATTCCCGGCACACCTTCTTGACCATTTCTTCGTAGGCACGAAAGCTCAGAGTGATCTCGGTGTCACCGTGGCCCTGTTTCATCCGGGCGGACTCGACCAAGTCGACGGCCAGGAAGGTGCACTGCTTGCGCTTGGAGGCCTTGAGTGCCTCCTCGATCTCCCGATAGCGCCGGAGGAGTTCCTCGCGCGCGTGCTCGGAGTCGGGGCTGATTGTGTCGGAGACGGCCACAGATGCCGGCGCAGATGCCCTAGCTGGCTGTGCCGTTGGCCGCGGCAGCGACGCGATGCTGGGCGGAACCCCGAAGGGTGCCGGCCTGGGTTTGGGCTTGGTGATCTGGCCGTGAACCTTCAAGAGGTTGGCGGTGATGAGCGTTTTTGCCACCCAGATGAGAATGGCCAGGGCCAACGGGTAGTAGGGGACAGCGACGGGCCACTCCAGCCAGACGTCGAGTTGAGTCAGGAGGGGATCCCCCCATTGGTGGAGCGTCTGCACCCAGGACCAGGTGTCCCACTTGGGCGGGTGGGAAAACGTCAGCCCGAACAGCGCCAGGAAACCCAAGCTGGCAACGAGCAGCAACAGATTGAGAATGCGCCGGAGCCAGGTGAGGGCCGACAGAATGGGAGAGGGTACACTCATGCTGGTAGGCTCAGCTTGCTGCCAGTGTCAACGCTCGCCCTGGGTGTCCCCGGTCCCGCCAGCGGAAACTCGGGTACTCTGCTTGCCGTGCTCAACGGAACTTTGCCCTTCCGATGCGTCTATCATACCACGCGAGAAAGCTATCTCCAGGCGTTCG
>DATEUS010000096.1:0-2878 GCA_035282985.1 Candidatus Acidiferrales bacterium | reverse complement strand
GGCGTATATGCAGTTGGCCGGGTGGGAACTCGGCCTCGGCTCGTGCATCGCCTCCATCTACGAGCCGGAGAAGGCCAAAGCCCTCCTCGGCATCCCGGAGAATCGGTTCTTCGACGTCGCGCTGTCGTTCGGCTATCCCGCGCCGGATCAGTCGCGGCCCTCGGTTGTGAGGAAAGGCGGGCGGAGGCCGTTCGGGGAAGTGGTACACTGGGAGAGGTGGTGAAAAGCTTTAACCGCGCAGGCACAAAGAAAACGCGAAGAGCGCGAAGATTCTTTGGGAAGAAAAGACGTGGACAAGGTTTAGCGATCTATGACACATTTACTACTGATTCGGCACGGAGAGAATGAATATACCCGCACCGGCAGGCTGGCAGGGTGGACGAAGGGCGTCCATCTCAACGAGGCCGGGCAGAAGCAGGCGCAGGCGTTAGCGGAGCGGCTGAGCAAGGCGCCGCTCACCGGGATATATTCCAGCCCGCTGGAGCGGGCGCTGGAGACGGCGACGCCGCTGGCGAAGGCCAAAGGGCTGAAGGTGCAAATCTGCGAGGGGCTGGGCGAGGTGCGCTACGGCGAGTGGACGGGCAAAAGCCTGAAGCGGCTGGCGCACACTAAACTTTGGCGCGTGGTGCAGCAGCAGCCCTCGGCCATGGAGTTCCCGGAGGGCGAGACACTCAGGGCCGTGCAGGCTCGCGCGGTCGAGGCCGTCGAAGAGATCGCCCGCGCGCACGCCAAAGACAAGAGGATGGTCGTAGCGGTTTCGCATGGAGACGTGATTAAACTCATCGTGGCTTATTACCTGGGCATGCCCATTGATTTGTTCCAGCGTATCGTCATCAGCACCGCGTCCGTCACCGCGCTGCGCCTGGGACACGGCCACCCGACTTTGGTAAAATTGAACGAGACGTTCCCGCTGGATCAGCGTTGAGCGTCGGGATACTCCCATGGCGGGCGCTAGCTTTGAACTTAACCCGGTCACGCAAATTACCACCGGCTTCATCGGCCAGCCGGGCAAGCGCGTGTTCTATCTGCAGGCGCACAAGGGGCGCGAGGTCGTGACGCTCATCGTCGAGAAGCAGCAGGTCGAAGCGCTGGCTCAGGGCATCGAGCAATTCCTCGCCGAACTGCAAGAGAAATTTCCCGACCTGCCCGAGGCGGCCTCGGACTATGGGCCGGAAAAGATGGGACTCAAAGTCCCGCTCGACCCTGCATTCCGGGTGGGCCATCTCGGGCTGGGGTACGACCAGGACCGCGACCTGCTCGTGCTGGTGGCGCAGGAGGTCGTCGTGGAGGAGCGCGGCCCGGACGAGGCGGGCACAGCCCGTTTCTTCGCCACGCGCTCGCAGATGCGGACCTTGGGCCAGCACGCGCTCGCCATCATCAAACAGGGGCGGCCGACCTGCGGCATGTGCGGACAGCCCATGGACCCGGAGGGCCACTTCTGCCCGCGCCGCAACGGGCATCAACATTGACGTAGTGCGTATTGCGCATTCCGTCGGCGCTGACGCAATACGCGCTGCGGAATACGCAGACTCATCGGAATGACCGCCCCACAATCCCCTCGTCCCATCAGCCTGCAAGCGCTGCTCACGCTCATGCAGGAAGGCACGCTGGAAATCCAGGGCCTGCTCCCGCAAGGCTCCAACTACACCTTCTTCGCCATCATCAGCGACGGCGCGCAGAGGACCTTTGGCGTCTACAAGCCCACGCGCGGCGAGCAGCCGTTGTGGGACTTCCCGGAAGAAACCCTCGCCTTCCGCGAGGTCGCGGCGTTCCTGGTGAGCGAGGCGCTCGGCTGGTGCTTCGTGCCGCCCACCGTCTATCGCACCGAAGGCCCCCACGGCTCCGGCTCGCTTCAGTTCTACATCCAGGCCCAGCCGGAGTCGCACTACTTCACCCTGAAAGACGAAGAGAAGGCCGAGCTGCGGCGTGTGGCGCTGTTCGACCTGCTCATCAACAACGCCGACCGCAAGGGTGGGCACGTGTTCAAAGACACCTCCGGCAAAGTGTGGCTCATTGACCACGGCATCTGCTTTCACGCCCAGCCCAAGCTGCGCACCGTGATCTGGGATTTCGCCGGGCAGTCAATCCCCGACGACTTGCTGGCCGACGTGAAGGAATTCCGTCTACGGCTGGATACAGACAAAGGCTTGAGGACCGCGATCAACACGCTGCTCGACCCGCTGGAAGTCTCCGCGCTGCGCCGCCGCGCGGACAAACTCCTCGCCGCGCGCGAGTATCCCAGCCCTGGCTCCGGGCGCAGTTACCCCTGGCCACCGCTGTAGCCGATGGCCGATAGCAGATGGCTGATGGCCGGTCATTCAGCCTCACGGAAGTGAAGTGCCGCGATGAGGATTGAAAACGGGCAAGCCGAGTTGACCAATACGCGCCACGTCTTCCGGTTGCTGGTTCTGTACCGGTGGCTCAGTTTGATTCCAGCGATCCTCGCGCTCGCCGCCAGCCGGGACGGCGCGTTGACCCGCTCGGCCAGCGTATTGCTGGTGGCGGCGCTGGTCAATCTGTTGATCACCCTTCTACCCACCCAACTGAATGCGATCGTCCGGCTGTGGCCCTGGCTGCTCGCGCCGGACTTGTTATTCTGTGCCGTGCTCGCCGGGCTGACAGGCGGCTGGGGCACCCCCTACTACCTCTACGCCCTCAGCTCGCTGCTGGCGGCGGCCTTCTTCTTTGAAATGCGCGGCGCGCTGCTGAGCGCAACCGGGATGGCCGCGCTGTTTGTGGCCGCCGGGCTGTGGAGCGCCACACCGGATCAAAACTGGCTGCGCCTCGTCGCACAGGTGGTCGGGTTCTTCCTCATCGCGGGGGCCTTTGGCTACGCCACCACGCTCCTCGCCCGGCTCCAGGCTTCCCATGCCGAACT
>DATEUS010000095.1:0-5551 GCA_035282985.1 Candidatus Acidiferrales bacterium | reverse complement strand
CGCCCTGATCTTTCTCGTTTTCGTGGGGACGATTTTTGTGACCGGAATGATGGCTCTTATTCAAGTGATTCGGCTCAAGCGGGTGAGAACCACCCTGGTAAACATGGGGGAACTGGTGCGAGGCTTCTTCGTCTACGGGTTGGCCCCCCATCCTGTAATTCGACTCGACAATCCACAGCAATTGAGTTTACCCTACGGCGTGGCCGTCGCTGCCGCCACAGCCCTTTGCTATGGGGCGGGACTGGCCCTGACAGGCTTCTAGGAGGGTACGAGAATGAATCGAAATCGAATGCTGATTGGCCTGGTCGTGGCCGTCATCATCGGCCTGGCGGTCAGTACTTTCGTCTACCGCCAGATTCAACAGGCGCAAACCCCGGCCCGGACCGTAGTATTGGGCAAGATTGTGGTGGCCTCCGCCAACCTGCCTCTGGGGACGCGGCTCGAGCCTCAATTCCTGCGGGAAATCCCCTGGCCGGGCGGCGAGCCTGTGGCCGGGATGTTTACCAAGGCTGAAGACTGCGTGGGGCGGGCCCTCATCACCACCGTGGTCGAAAACGAACCGATTCTGGAAGGCAAGCTGGCTCCGAAAGAAGGGGGAGCCGGACTTGCTCCCATCATTCCGGAAGGGATGCGCGCTCTCTCCATCCGCGTTGACGAGGTGGTGGGCGTGGCCGGCTTCGTGCTTCCCAGCACCATGGTGGATGTCTTGGTCACCGGGTCGGTGGGTGGCCGCGGAGGCGGCAGTGACGCCGTGACCCGCACCATTCTGGAGAACATCCGCGTCCTGACCTCCGGCCAGCGCATCGAGGAAGACAAGGAAGGCAAGCCGCAGAAAGTAGCGGTGGTTACCTTGCTGGTGACTCCGGAGGAAGCGGCCAAGCTGACCATGGCCAGCACGGAAGGAAGAATTCAGTTAGCCCTCCGCAACACCATCGATACCAAGAAGGTGGAGCCCGCACCGGTCTACCGCGCCACTCTCTTCGGGGGTGCTGCCCCTGAGCGGGCGATCCGACGGCGGGAGCCCGGGGTCCAGCCCAAGGCCAGCACTTACGTGGTCGAGACGATTCGCGGCGACAAGCGGACATCCATAACCTTCTCCGACCAGGGAGCCGGAGCCGAGAACCAGTGATGATGACCATGCACACAACCCCCAAACCAAACCGACTCCGAATTCTTAGCCTGATAGCCTTCCTGCTCCTTTTCTCGGCCTCTACCTGGGCCGCGGCGGAGGAAGCCGCTCCGGCAGTCCCACTACCGCAGCAGGAAATGGGTTCCGTGCCGTTGCCGGGGGAAGTGCCGGAGGCGCTTCACCTCATGGTGGGCCGGTCGCTGCTGGTCAATTCGCCCAATCGCATCAAGCGTCTTTCCATCGCCAATCCGGACATCGCCGACGCCCTGCTGGTGAGTCCCAATCAGATTCTCATCAACGGCAAGACCCCGGGCGGCGTCTCCTTGGTGCTCTGGGACGAGTTCGACCAGACCCAGACCTTTGACCTCTTTGTCGACCTCGACATCCTCGAGCTCAGCCAGAAGATCCGCGAGGTGTTCCCCGACGAGGCTATCGTGATCGAAGCCTCCAAGAGCGCGGTCATCCTCTCCGGGCGCGCCTCCTCCGAGGCTATCGCTGACAAGGTGTATCAGGTGGTCTCGGCCGCCGCCCCCAAGGTCATCAGCCTCATTGAAGTCCCCACCGCCCCCACCCGCGGCGAAATCCTGCTCGAAGTGCACTTCGCCGAGGTCGACCGGCAGGCGCTGCAAGAGCGTGGGTTCAACATTTTCAGCACCGGGGGCGCCAACACCATCGGGACCATCTCCACCCAACAGTTCGGCCCCGTTGCGCTCCGGAGCTTGTCCGCCTCACGCAATGTTGGCGAGGCCGCCGGCGTCACGGATATCAACTTCACCTTCACTGACCTTCTCAACATCTTTATTTTCCGTCCCGACATTGACGTCGGCATGACCATCCGCGCCTTGCAGCAGCAGAGCCTGCTGCAGATCTTGGCCGAACCCACCCTTCTGACCCAGACGGGCAAAGAAGCCAGCTTCCTGGCCGGCGGGGAGTTCCCCTTCCCGGTGGTGCAGGGCGGCACCAACTTCACCTCGGTCACCATCCAGTTCAAGGAGTTCGGTGTCCGGCTGAATTTCACCCCCACCCTGACGGTTGATGGCACCATCCACCTCAAGGTGGCGCCGGAGGTGAGCACGCTGGACTTCACCAACGCCGTCACCATCTCCGGCTTTCTGGTGCCGGCGCTGTCCACCCGGCGGGTGGAGACCGAGATGGAGCTCAAAGACGGGCAGAGCTTTGCCATCGCCGGCCTGGTGGATAATCGCGTGGAGCAGATTCTCAGCAAGGTCCCGATCCTGGGCGACATCCCCATCCTGGGTGAACTCTTCAAGAGCCGGCGGCTGAGGAAATCCAAGGCGGAGTTGCTGGTGATCGTGACCCCCCGGGTTGTTAAGCCGGCGCCCGAGCAGGCGCTGCCGGCCGCGCCCCAGTTTCCCGAATCGTTCCTCGAGGAGCCGCGACCGCCGGCGCCGCCGAAGCAATGAGGATGAGGACAGAGACCCCATGCTGATCGCCGCCATCGCCACCAAGGACGCCGCCCACAACGAGACCTGGCGCGCCTGCCTGCAGCAGACGGGCTTGGTCAAGGCGGTGCTGGATTGGCCGCTGTCCCTCGAGCATCTGGCCCGGCAGGAAACCACAGCCCCCGATGTGGTGCTGCTGGACCTTTCCAGCGACACCGAAGCCTCCTTCGCCTTCGCCAGCCGCCTGCGGCAGATCTATCCCGCCGTGCGCATCGTCGCCTATACGCCTCTGGCCGAGCCCAACCGGGAGCTGTTGATGCGCGCCATGCGCTGCGGCGTGCAGGATATCGTCTCCCGGCCCCTCGAGCCCCTGAAGCTCCAGGAAGTGCTGGCCCGCTTCCTGCAGGAGGGCCGGGTATCGGCCGCCAAGGGACAAAACCTGGTGGTGGTCATGGGCGCGAAGGGCGGCGTGGGCACCACCACCGTGGCCATCAACCTGGGTGTGCAGTTGTCCCAGATGGCCAGGAAGCGCACGGTGATTCTCGACTACGCCCGCCCCATCGGGCATGCCGCGCTGTTGCTCGACTTGCAGGTGCGCTTCTCCATTCGCGATGCCATCGAAAACCTGGACCGCCTCGACGGCCACTTCTTCGGCGGGCTCCTCACCCGCCACAAGTCCGGCTTGGAGATTCTGCCTGGGATGTCGCATCCGGAGGAGTGGCACCGGGTTCCCCCCGACGGGCTGGCCCGGATTGTGAACGTGGCCCAGAGCACGTTCGATTTTGTGATCCTGGACTACGGCACCCTCTACGCCGAGGAAGCGAGCGCCATCCTCCCCCTGGCCCGCATGGTGCTCTTCGTGACGGAGGCGAACGTGCCCGCGCTGTGGGCCCTGCAACGCCACCTCACCGCCATTGCCCCCCTCGGGCTCGAGAGCGACCGGGTTCGCATCGTCGTCAATCGCTGGCATCGCGGGGATGACGAAGTCCTGAAGAGCGTGGAGAAGGACTTCCGCAGCCCCATCTTCGCCCGCCTGCCCAATGACTTCCGGCAGGTGAGCGAGGCCATCAATCAGGGCACGCCGCTGTCGCGGAATCATAACAACCCGCTGGTCGCCACCTTCCGGCGCATTGCCGGTCAATTGGCGGGCATGGGGCCGGTGTCGGCGAACGCGGCCAAGCGGAAAAAGACTACGGGGTTATTTTCTTCATTCTGAGCGAGGTGAGAATCGATGCCACCAACGGGCTCCTCTACACGGGTCAACTTTAGCGAGCTGAAAGCCTCCATTCACCGCAAGCTGATCCAGAAGCTGAATCTGGATCGGCTGACGGCGATGGACCGCGATGCCGTGCGCGGAGAACTGGCGGAGGTCATCGAGGACCTGGTGGGCGGCGAAGCCACCCCGATGACCCTGCAGGAGAAGGATCGCCTCTCCCAGGAAGTGCTCGACGAGGTCTTCGGCCTGGGCCCGCTGGAGCCCCTGCTCAAGGACCCCTCCATCTCCGACATTCTGGTGAACACCCACCGGCACGTCTACATCGAGCGCAAGGGTTTGCTGGAGAAGACCAACATCCAGTTCCGCGACGACGCCCACCTGATGTCGATCATTGACCGCATTGTCTCCGCCGTCGGCCGCCGCGTGGATGAGTCCTCCCCCATGGTGGACGCCCGCCTGGCCGATGGCTCCCGCGTCAACGCCATCATCCCGCCGCTCTCGATCGACGGGCCCACCCTCTCCATCCGCCGCTTTGGGCGCGACCCCCTGTCGGCCGACGAGATGCTGAGCAACCATACCCTGACCCCGGAGATGCTGGAGTTGATGCAGGGCTGTGTGCGCGCCCGTTTGAATGTGCTCATCTCCGGCGGCACCGGCGCCGGCAAGACCACCCTGCTCAACGCCCTCTCCTCCTACATCTCCAACCGCGAGCGCATCGTCACCATCGAGGACGCCGCCGAACTTCAGCTCCACCAGGAGCACGTGGTGCGGCTGGAGACCCGGCCGCCCAACATCGAAGGCAAGGGCGCCATCCGCCAGCGGCAATTGGTGATCAACTGCCTGCGTATGCGCCCTGACCGCATTGTGGTCGGCGAGGTGCGTGGCGAAGAGGCCCTCGACATGCTCCAGGCCATGAACACCGGCCACGACGGCTCCCTCACTACCATCCACGCCAACGCGCCCCGCGACGCCCTCAGCCGCTTGGAAACCATGGTGGCCATGGCCAACCTGAACATCCCCGACACCGCCATCCGCCGCCAGATCGCTTCCGCCATCGATGTGGTGATCCAGGTCAGCCGCCTCAGCGACGGCACCCGCAAGCTGACCACGGTAGCGGAAATCGTCGGCATGGAGGGCGAGGTCGTCACCATGCAGGACATCTTCGAGTTCAAGAAAATGGGGATCGGGGAGAACGGGGAAGTCCTGGGCGAGTTCCGGCCCACCGGCATCCGGCCCAAGTTCTGCGAGCAGCTCATCGCTTCCGGCATCCGGCTGCCCATGGACATGTTTGAGGTACCGCTGAACTACTGAGGAAAGAGCATGGCACTACTCTTGGCCCTTGTTAGCTTCGTGACCGTGGTTCTCATCCTGGGAGGTCTGCTGCTGCTGGCCGGGGGCGGACGGCGGCAGGAGGTCATTCGCCGGCGTCTGGCCTCCATCGAAAAAGCCCAGAAGCGGGGCAGCACATCTCTGGAGTTGGACCTGGTGCGTGACGAGCTCCTCAGCGACGTGCCGGTGATCCATCAGATGCTCCTGCGCTGGTCTTGGGCCGGACGCCTGCGCACCTTCATCTGGCAGGCGGGCTTGCGGATCAAGCCGGGCAAGTTGGTGCTGGTGAGCGCCGTGCTGGCCATGGGGGCCGGGTTGATGGCGCACTACATGTACCGCAATCTCCTGCTGACCCCGGTGGCCGGCGTGGTCGGCGGCTTGCTGCCGCTCGGCTTTGTGGCTTTCATGCGCCGGCGGCGCTTGCGCGGCTTCGAGAGCAACTTCCCCGAGGCCATCGACCTGCTCGGCCGCGCC